>JBGUIY010000065.1:0-3817 GCA_045113475.1 Christensenellales bacterium
GGAGGGGGTCGGCGCGGGGCGGACGCCTTCCCGGAGCATGCTGCTCAAAAACGCCTGCGCCGGGGCGGTGTGGGCGGCCATGTTCCTGATGCTGACGCATATCCCGCAGATCGCGCAGGCGGTGAAAGCCTGCTTGGACGCGCTGGCGCGGGCGGTGGCATGGCTGCTGACGCTGTTCCGGCCGGACTCGGGCACTCCCCTCAGCCCCGGTGGCGGCTCCGGATTCAGCGGATTCGGAGCGGAAACGCAGGAGTCAAGCTGGCTGATGAAACTGCTGGAAAAGGCGTTTTATGTGGTCGGGATCGCGCTGGCGATCCTCGCGGCGGGCATGCTCCTTTGGCTGGCAGGCAAAGCGCTCCTGCGGGCCATGCGGTTCCTGGCGGCAAAGCTGAGGGCTTATATGGACGCCGTGAACGAGAACTATGAAGACCATGTGGAAAGCCTGCTGGACTGGGGCGAGGTAAAGCGCGGGATCGAACGGCGCAGGGCGGAGCGGCGGCAGGTGCGGAAGGACCGCGTGCCGTGGGAGCGCCTGACCCCCAGGGAACAGGTGCGGCGCAGCTACCGGAGTTTCCTGATGCGGCACCCGGATATCGTGCCGCAGTGCACGGCAAGGCAGGCGCTCCCGGAGGGCCGCAAGGCCGATATCTACGAGGCGGCCCGCTACAGCAGCCGGGAGATCACGCCGGAAGAAGCGCGGGAAATGAAGTCTCTGTGATTTTTGTATTCCATTTCCGGCAAATAGCTGTTATAATACTATTTTGACGGCTGATTCGTTGGAATCGGCTGAGCAGGATGTCCCCGCAGGGGCATCACGACGAATGGATCAAGGAGAATCTGAAGATGAAAAAGCTGGTGTGCATGCTCTCTCTGCTGGCTGTGCTGCTGTGCCTGTGCATGGCCGGAATGGCGGAAGACGGGGTTATCTCGGGCAAGCCGTTCCCCGAGTTTTCCTTTACGGACCTCGAAGGAAACAGCGTTTCTCTGGCGAAGGCGGGCGAAGGGAAAAAGCTGACGGTGGTATATCTCTTCTCCGCCTTTGATGAGGGTTGTATGGACGTGTTCCCCGAAATGGAGGAAGTGTACCAGGCGCATAAGGAAGAAATGGCTTATGTGGCCGTGACCGGACGCTACAGCGAGGATCCGGAGATCGTCAGGAACTTCAGCAAGGAGCATACCGTATCGGCTGTGCTGGGCACCGCGGAAGAAAAGATGGTCCTGTACCTGAATCCGGAAACCCTGCCATGTATCCTGTTCATCGACCGGAACGGGAACGCCGCCTGCGTCATCCGGCACGAAACTCGGCCGGGAATGCTCGCGGGCGTCGTGGACGCGCTGCTGGCTGACAGCTATGACGGCACGCCAATTGCCGTTTACGGCGTACAGGTGGGCGACGGGAACAATCTGCCCCTGAAAGACGTGGAAGTCACCTTCACAAAGGACGGGGAAACTACCGCCGTGGCCACGGATGAAAAGGGCATGGCCTTTATGCCGGTGACCAAAGCCGGGGAATGTCTGGTCAAGGTCACGGGGACGCCTGAGGGCTACCGCGCTCCGCTGGAAGCCTACGACCGCCTGAACGCTGATAATTCCTATGTTTACCTGAACATCAAGAAGTCCACGCTGATGGACATGGCGGAGGTATCCGGCCCCACCGGACTGAAAGTGGACGGACCTTATACACTGGAAAACATCCGCGATTATGTGGTCGGTCTCGAGCAGCCGGTGATGCTGGAGGACGGCACCAGCAGGCAGGCGATCAATTTCGACAACGCTGCCACCACTCCCGCGCTGTCCCCGGTCATGGACGAGGTCAACCGCCAGCTGATGGTGTACGGCTCCATCGGCCGCGGCTTCTCCCAGAAGTCCAACCACTCCACCGAAATGTATGAGATCACCCGCGACAAGGTGCTGCAGTTCCTGAACGCGGATCCGAAAAAATACACCTGCTTCTATGTCAACAGCACCACGGACGGCCTGAACAAGCTCGCTTCCGCCCTGATCACCAGCAAGGACGACATCGTGCTGACCACCCGAATCGAGCATCACGCGAACGACCTTTCCTGGCGCGAGCGCTGCAAGGTCATCTATGCCGAGGTGGACGCCCAGGGCCGCATCATCTATGACGACATCGAAAAGCTGCTGAAGGAAAACAACGTGAAATACGTGTCCGTGATCGCCGCGTCCAACGTGACCGGCTATGTGACGGACGTGCACCGCGTGGCGAAACTGGCTCATCAGTACGGCGCGCAGATCATCGTGGACGGCGCGCAGATCGTGGCGCACCGGCAGTTCTCCATGCTGGGCGAGTCCGAAGAGGAGAACATCGACTACATTGCTTTCTCCGCCCACAAAATGTACTCGCCTTACGGCGGCGGCGCGGTGGTCGGCCTGTCGGACGTGCTGAACGACCATATGCCGCAGTTCTACGGCGGCGGCACCATCACCATCGTCGGCGACAACTGGCAGATGTACAAGAGCGCTCCGGAACGGTATGAGGCCGGTTCCCCCAACTATCCCGGCGTCGTGGGCATGGGAAAGGCCATCGACATCCTGACGGAAGTCGGGTTCGACAAGATCGAGGCGCACGAGCAGGTGCTCAACCGCCGGCTGATCGACGGCCTCAAGCAGATCAAGGGCTCTGTTATTTACGGCGACTCTGAAAACATCACCGACCGGGTGGGCGTGATTTCCTTCAACATAGACGGCGTGAGCTCCTACCTGCTGGCCCAGCAGCTGGCGAAGGTGGGCGGCGTCGCTACCCGCCGCGGCGCGTTCTGCGCCAATCCCTACGTCTGGCGTCTGCTGGGGATCTCCGACGAAGAAGTGCACGAATACGAGGACTGCAGTGCGATGAATACGCCCGGCATGATCCGCGTCAGCTTCGGCATCTATAATACCGAGGAAGAGGTGGACGAACTGCTGAAGATCCTGCCCGAGGCGATCGAGGCGGCCAAAGCGGAAGAGCAGCGGATGATTGATCAGGGAGAACTGTGACAGCGATTTGCGTCACAACCGTTACCGTTTACGATGATCATGGATGCTGTTTCGAACTAAACACTGTTTTCAAAACCAGTAAACTCTGAGTAATTGCGCATATAAAAAGATTCATCATGCTGTCCGCTGAGGATGCATGATGAATCTTTTTATATTGGTCGGGATGTCCCGCCGGGTACGTCTTCTTCATAGCGTCTTTCGGCGGGCGGATGGCCGCTCCGGTCTTATCAGTTTTGTTTCATGGGCCGGTCATTCAGGCTTTTTCGCGAGATACAGGACATAGGTATCGTTGAAGGTGATCTCGTTGCCGGCTTCCAGTACGGCTTGCCTCAGGGCGTCGAAAAACCGGTGTTTGTACGGTTCGGGGATGACGATGTGGTCGCAGTGGGTGCCGCAGAAAGCCACGTACTCGTCTGCGGTCATCTTTCGGACGCCCTGGAATTCCAGCTTCCGGAAATCCGCATACCCGTAGGCCGGAGCGTTTTCGTACCTGAATCCGCCGAAGCTGTACGGAATGTCTGGCTTGAAGAATTCGGTATAGATCCCTTGGATCCGGTCGTACAGCGCTTCGTTGGGCGTACGGTAGTCGGAGCGGGTCAGCATCATCGCCAGCGTCCCGCCCGGCTTCAGAAGGGAGAAGGTCTTTGTGAAGGCGGTTTCTTCGGGGATCCATTGGATCGTGGCAGCGGAATAGATCATATCGAACCGCTGTTTCCCGAAGTCGTGAGTGATGAAATCATCGTTGACGATGTGGAAGTTCCGGCAATGGCCGTACTTGGCCTTCATCATCGCGCACAGGTGTTCGCCCAGTTCGATGGCG
>JBGUIY010000066.1:0-5135 GCA_045113475.1 Christensenellales bacterium
GAGCCACACCTGTAAAAAGAAAAACGAGAAAAAGGATCCCCTGGAGCAATACGTGATCGATCAGACGCTCCGCTATATCCTGGATCCGTCCCGCGCCGCGGATATCGCCCGCGCCGTGGTCATCGAATACAATAAGGATTTCGACGGCGGCCGGATCGCCGCCCTGGAGCGCCGGATCTCCAAGCTCGATCAGGATCTGGAGCGCCTGGTGGACAGCCTGCTGGATCTCCCCGCCTCCGCCCGGCCGCGCATCTCCGCCCGCATGGAGCAGCTGGAGCTCCAGAAATCAGACCTGGAAACCGACCTCGCCAAGCTGCGCGTGGCCGCCGGGATCCGGATCAGCGAGGATCAGGTGATGGCCTGGCTGGCCACCTTCCGCAGCGGCTCCCCCGATGATCCCGCGTTCGCCCAGCGCCTCATCGACTATTTCGTCAATTCCGTCTACGTCTACGATGACCGGCTCGTCATCTTCTACAACACCAGCGCCAGCCTCCAGCAGCGCCCCGCTCCCACGGGTTCGGATTTGGAGGGCCATGGCCTATGAAGGCAAGATCCATGCGACCGCTGAAGTGAACGGCAGCAACTATGCGAGCCTGCTGTCCAAGTTCAACCAGTACTACAGCTCCAACGAGAACCCGACCGTCTCCATCATCGACGCCTGCATGTCCCTGAACGAGACGCAGTCCTACGGCAGCATGGAGTGCCTGAGCGACTGGGCCGCCAATGACCCCGATTATGACATGGGCGAGTTCATGCCCGCCATGCTCGTGTTCTCCACCGACGTGAACGGCAAGGTCTGGTCCTTCCCGTATGCCCGTTCCACCCAGATGATGTACGGCAACATGGAAGCGCTGGCCGAAGTCGGCTATGACCATATCCCCGCTACCTGGGAAGAAATGTGGGATGTCTGCGAAAAGTGGGTCGCTCTGAAGGGCACCCCGGCCTACGGTCATCCGATCGCCGGCGGCTACTTCACCTATTACATCTGCGTATGGGGCGGCGGCGAGTACTTCTCCAAGGACGGCGAAGGCGCCTGCAGAGACCTGAACGACGGCTGGCGCAAGGCGCTGACCGCGTGGCGTGAAGCCATCGACAAGGGCTGGTACTTCGTGCCCTCCCAGACCACCGGCAACCACTGGGACGAGTTCCTGGCCGGCAAGATGCCTTTCTGCTTCCATTCCTCCGGCAACCTGGGCAACGCCATCACCAAGTCTCAGGGCGTGTTCACCCTGGGCGTCGCGCCTCTGGCCGGCAAGACCATGGAAGACGGCTCTGTCTATCACCGCGTGTACACCGGCGGCGCGAACCTGATGCTGTCCGCCAACAAGTCTGAAGAAGAAAAGAAGGCCGGCTGGGAGCTGATCAAGTTCATGACCAGCAAGGAATCCAACATCTGGCACTCCCTGAAGACCGGTTACGTGCTGAGCCACGTGGGCGTGGAAGAAGATCCCGCCGTGCAGGCCGCCTGGGCGGAGCAGCCCTTCAAGAAGGTTGCTTTCGAACAGCTGCAGTGGCTGAAAGAGACCCACGTATCCGCGCACATGAGCGACGTGGACAACGAGCTGGTCAAGAACCTCGAAGCCTTCGCTTCCTCTGACATGAGCGTCGACGAAATGCTGGACAACCTGACCGCCATCATGGAAGAGAACCTGCCCAACGGCATCGTCGCAACCTACGAGTAATCCTGCTTAACAAAGCGCCGTGCGGTCCTGCGCCGCACGGCGCCATTTCAAAGAATGAACTGGAGGGTTTGCTGTGGCTGAGATCAGATTTGAAGATATCACCAAGAAATTCGGTGATAAGGTGATCCTGGATCATATCAATTTGAAGATTGAAGACGGTTCCTTCACCGTCATGATCGGTCCGTCCGGCTGCGGCAAGACCACCCTGCTGCGCATCATCGCCGGTATCGGCCCGCAGACCTCCGGCAAAGTCTATCTGGATGGCGAGGACATTTCGGGCCTCCCGCCGGCCAAGCGGAACGTGGCCATGGTGTTCCAGAACTATGCCATCTATCCGACTATGACTGTCAAGGAGAACATCGAGTTCGGCCTCAAGAACAACAAGGTGCCCAAGGAAGAGCGCGAACGCCTGATCAATGAGATCTCCGAGATCGTCGGCATCCGCGAACTGCTGGACCGCAAGCCCGGCACCCTTTCCGGCGGTCAGCGCCAGCGCATCGCCCTGGCCCGCGCCATGGTCAAGAAACCCAAGGTTTTTCTGATGGACGAGCCGCTCTCCAACCTGGACGCCAAACTGCGCGTATCCATGCGCACGGAGTTGATCGAGCTCCACAACCGACTGAAGACCACCTTCGTCTACGTCACCCACGACCAGACAGAGGCCATGTCCATGGGCACCAAGATCATCCTGATGAACAAGGGCGTCATCCAGCAGGAGGCGACCCCGACCGTGATCTATCAGGATCCCGACAACCTGTTTACCGCGCAGTTCATCGGCTCTCCGCAGATGAACGTGCTGCCGTTCCCCGGCGAGAAGGTGCGCTACGGCTTCCGTCCCGAAAAGGTGCACCTGACCAGCGACCCGGGGCAGTATTTCTACACCCGCAAGGGCCACATCGTCACCAAGGAAATGCTGGGCTCCGAAACGATCTATCAGGTGCGTTACGAAGGCAATTCCGTGATGATCAAGAATCTTGAGGATACTTTTGAGCAGGACAGCGACGTCTATATCGGCGTCAAGAAGCCGAATATCCTGCTGTTTGACGAGAACGAGCGCCGCATCCGCCCGGACGACGCGCGCTATGAACTATGGATGAGCAAGCTGTGAGGACATGCCTATGACGACGATGACGAAACGCCTGTCGCGCCCGGCGGGCTATAAGACGCCGTGGGAGAAGGTACGTCCCTACGTATATATCCTTCCGGCACTGATTTTTCTGGGCCTGTTTACGGTCTACCCGGTCATTGACATGGTCGTCCGTTCCTTCCAGAAGTGGAACCTGGTCACCCCGCCGACCTGGGTAGGCGTCAAGAACTACGATTACATTTTCAAGCGCAAGGAGTTCAAGGAAGCGATCGTCCACACCATTACCTACGCGATCTTCGTGGTGGGCCTGGGCCTTTCCATCTCCACGCTGTTTGCGGTCTGGCTGTCCAAGAGCACCTTCATGAACAACCTGACCCGCACCGTCATGTTCATGCCCCACGTCATCGCGCTGATTTCCGTCGCCATGGTGTGGGCCTGGATCATGAACAAGAACAACGGCCTGCTCAACATGGTGCTCGGCTTCTTTGGGATACCTCCGCTCAAATGGGCCGACAGCGCCGACACCGCCATGATGTCCATCATCATCGTGGCATTGTGGAAGGCCATCGGCTACAATACGATGCTCATCTACGCGGCTATTCAGAACGTCCCGCAGGAGCTGTATGAGGCGGCTGACCTGGACAACGCGAACGCGGTCAAGAAGTTCTTCAAGATCACGCTGCCCATGATCTCGCCGCAGATGTTCATGCTGCTGATCACCGCGACCACCGGCTCCTTCCGCGTATTCGACACGGTGCGCGTCATGACCCACGGCGGCCCCGGCACGTCGACCCAGGTGCTGGTATACTACATCTACGAGCAGGCCTTCGTGCTGAACAACAAGGTCGGCTACGCTTTCGCCGCGGCCGTGGTGCTGATGCTGATGATCGGTGTGCTCACGCTGGCTTATTTCCGCATCCTGTCCAAGCGTGTGCACTATCAGTGAGGGAGGTGGCGGCATTATGAAAACCAAGATCACAGTCTGGTCCGTCGTCAGCTTCCTGCTGAAGATCATCCTCATGATCATTTTCATCTTTCCCTTCTACTGGATGGTGATCACCGGCTTCAAGACCTATCAGGAGTCCATCGCTTTCCCGCCTTCCTTCTGGCCGGCTGCGTTCCAGTGGGAGAACTTCGTGAAGGTGTGGAATTCCGGCCCCTACCTGCTGTACATGTTCAACAGCTTCGCGGTGTCCATCGGCTGCCTGGTGCTGCAGTTTCTGATCATGGTGCCGGCGTCCTATGCTTTCGCCAAGATGGAGTTCAAGGGCCGCGGCTTCCTTTTCGCCCTGGTCATGGTAGCCTTCATGGTGCCGCAGCAGGTGACCTTCATCTCGATCTTCCACATGATGTCCCGGGCCAACCTGCTGAAAACGCTGTGGCCGCAGATTCTGCCGCACGCGGCGAACGCCTTCGGCATCTTCCTGCTGAGGCAGAACTTCATGCAGATTCCGGACGAGCTGCTGGAGTCGGCGCGCCTGGACAACGCCAACGAGTTCCAGATCCTGACCAACGTGATGCTGCCCATGGGCAAGCCGACGCTGGTATCCATCCTGATGCTGAGCTTCATTACTACCTGGAACAACTACTTCTGGCCCTTCATCATGGCTTCGAACCAGAACGTGTATCCCCTGACCCTGGGCATCGACGCCCTGCGCGACGTGGAAGGCTCTTTCGACTGGCAGATCATCATGGCTGGCAACGTCATCCTGGTCGTGCCGATCATCATCGTATACGCGATCTTCCACAAGCGCATCGTCCGCGCGTTTGCGTACAGCGGGATCAAGTAAACCGAAAAATCATCAGCTGGATACGGATGGCGGTTGGGTTGACCAGCCGCCATCGGCAAGGAGAGGCATGGACATCAGAAACAAAAAGATCAACTTCCTGGGCGACAGCATTACGGAAGGCCATGGCTGCTCGTCTCCTGAAAAATGCTTTGCGTCGCTCATCGCGCGGGATCACAGCGCGGTCTGCCGCAACTACGGTATCGGCGGAACCAGGATCGCGCGGCAGAAGCAGCCGTCCGAAAACCCGAAGCACGACCTGGACTTCGTGGGCCGTTACGATAAGATGGATCCGGACGCGGATATCGTGGCCGTGTTCGGCGGCACCAACGATTTCGGCCATGGCGACGCGCCGATGGGAACCATGGCGGACCGGACGCGGGACAGCTTTTACGGGGCGCTGCACCAACTGTACACCGGACTGATCACCATGTACCCGTCTGCACGCATCGTCGTGCTGACGCCGCTGCACCGCCTGAACGAAGACAACCCGCGCGGGGACGGGAACAAAGCGGCGCCTTCGGGCATGCTGGTTGATTATGTGCGCGTGATCCGCGAGGTGGCGGAGTATTACTCGCT
>JBGUIY010000067.1:0-12767 GCA_045113475.1 Christensenellales bacterium
TGGTCGCGCTGGAACTGAGCAAAGAGGAAGCTGAAGAACGCGCGAACGAGGTACTGCCGGACCAGCAGGTCTGGATCGTCTATTCCCGCAACCCCGCCTTCGCCGACCGCGGCACGGTGGACCTGCCCTACCTTGCCCATTATGTGGACATGGCCGGCAATCTGCTGCGCAGCTGCAGCGTGAATACCCCGGGCGATCCTGCCGCCCAGGCCGGATACCCGTCGGAGTACGCCTTTGAATTCATGGAAAAGGCGGAATGGAGCGGCGAAGTCAGGAACCAGAAGGGCGAAACCGTCCAGCTGACCGTCCCGGTCATGCGCGACACCCGCACCGGCATCTGGTACCTGGGCGACCCCGGGCGGCGGATCGCCGTCGCCGACTTCCCCTCACTCGCCTACGGCGACGAAGTCGTCCGCCTGATCCACCGCGATACCAACGAAGGCTGGGACGATGAAGACCTGCTCACCTACGCCAATATGATCAAGGTCTGGGATTTCTACGCCGAACTGGGCTGGATTGGCCCCGACGGTACGGGCACCCCCCTGCTGCTGCTGAACAACCTGTGTCTGGAAAACGGCGACTCCGCTGAAAACGCAGCCTACGCCGGCATGGAAAAGGGCTGGCACTGCTTCGCCTATAGCAGCGGCTGCCACTTCGGCGAAGCGCTGGACGTAATGGCCCATGAATACAGCCACTGTGTCACCGAGATCGCGATGAACAGCAACCTGTACCAGGACGACTTCGGCGCGATCAACGAAGCCATGTCCGATATTATCGGCAATCTCTGCGAGGGCATCGTGAACAGCGGAAACGCCGGCGAATGGCTGATCGGCGAAGACAGCGGCATGGTGTTCCGTTCTATGCTGAATCCCCACGCCTACGGACAGCCGGAATACGTGTGGGACCTGTACTACGTGCCCCACACAGCCGCGCCGAACGACATCAACGACCGCGGCGGCGTGCACTTCAACTCCTCCATACTGAACCTGATCGCCGCGAAGCTTTGCCAGGAAGGCGGCATGCCCCTGGAAGCCGCCCGCGACTACTGGCTCACCGTCGCCTTCGGCATGACCCCCAGGATGGATTACCCGCAGTTGTGCGAGCTGCTGCGCTGGGCGGCTGAGGCGTCCGGCAACGGCGCTTACCGTACGAGCCTCGAGCAGTTCATCGAGGAGAGCCGCATGAACGGCACGGAACCGCCCGAAACGGCCGCTGAGGGACGGCGCATTGTCAGCCTGACGCTGCCGGAAAGCGGCGACATCACCGACGACCATTGGATCCTCATCGCCACTCAGCTGGATACCGAAGGGCTTGCCGCGCGCTGGCAAACCCTGACCGGTTTCTTCAGCGCCCTGTGGCAGTACGTCAAAGGCGACGAAACGGCACTGAACGATATCATCGCCCATAAAGACGAGCTGCTGGCGCAGATGAACCTCACAGGCCTCGATCAGCTGATCATGGAAGCAAAGTGGGATGAGGCGGAGAACCTTATCCGCAAATCCCTGAACAATACGGTCACCCAGCACTTCACCTGGCGTCCCGACAAAGGCAGCACCGCCACCATGGTCGTTTACGACCGGCCGACGCTCTACACGCTGATCAACTTCGACACAGAAAGCATGGCTCCCGCCGGAATCGCCGTACTGATCGGCGACCGCTGGCTGGACGTCGGCTCGCTAATCACTGCGCAGACGGACGCCGCCGTGGAGGAAATCATGGACCGCAGCATGGACTCGCTGGTCAATGCCGTGTTCAGTCTCTTCACTCAGCCGGATGACGGCGCTGCGGCAAAACTGTCTGCCGCGGTCGAACTGCCTGCCGCCGGACTGGAAGAAGTGAAACTGATCCCCGCGGGCATCCTTGCGGAAGCGGCCGCCGAATAACCGCACTAAGCCGTATCGAGAGACCGTGAAGAAATATTGAAAACTGCGCTTCACGGCCCTTTGATACCGCAGGATTTACAATGCTGCGTCTCCCAAAGCGTTGACGCTGGCGGCAATGCGGTCGTAGAATATACCCCGCAGGGTGCTGTACACGTATCTCATTTCACGATACCATTCAAACGGTTCTATTGACTAACGGATATGGACGCATCCGGATATATCTGCTTTCCCGTCCATTTTCCCGTATAAACAAGTGTCGGCTGCGATACGGCAGCTGAAGAAAAAAAGCAAGGAGATGACACAATGAGAACAAATGAGAAAGGACAAAGAATGAAAAAAGCGGTTTCCTGGATCCTGATCCTGGCGGTTGCCGGGGCTGTCGCGTGCGCAGGCGCCGAGGCGACGGACCCGTTCTTCACCCGGCTGACGGGGATCGAGTGGTCCTTCAGCAGCGGCGCCGGCGCCTGGTCAACGGACATGCGTATCCTGCCCGACGGCACCTTCAGCGGCGAGTACCACGACGGCGAACTGGGCGAATGCACTGACGCCTATCCGGACGGCACCATCTACTGCTGTTCCTTCACGGGACGCATGTCCTTTGTGGGGCAGGTGGATGAATTCACCTGCAAGCTCCGTGTGGACGAACTGAAAACGGAAGAAAAAGCCGGCGAAGAAACCATCGCGGACGGAATGCGGTACATCACTGCCGAGCCCTACGGCATCAGCGCAGGAGACGAAATGCTGCTCTGCCGGCCCGGAACGCCCGTAAACGGTTTTTCCGATGACATGCAGATGTGGGCGCACCTGTCCGATCAGGAAGAAAGCGCGGACACGCTGGAAGCCTGGTTCCTCTGGAGTGAAAAGAACGAGAGCGGTTTCGTGGGCTTTCCCGTGGAAAACACCGCTTCAGCCGTCAATCCGTGGACGGACATGACGCAGGAACAGCTTCAGGCTGTGTCCGGAGTGTCCTTCAGCGTTCCGGAAGGCGCGGAAAACGTGATCTGGCGCTGGCTCGGCAGCGAAGGACTGGCTGAGATGCAGTTCACCTGGAACGGCGACGAATTCTGTGCCCGCGCCCAGGCCGCCGCCCTGGAAAAAGGGCAGCTGATGGAAATCAGCGGCATGTATTTCGCCTGGGACTACGAGGAAGAGATCACCGTGGGAGAATGCCCCGGCACCATCGGCCTCGCGCAGACCGGCAGCGAAGACTGGGCCGAGCGGTGCCTGTGGTATGATCAAGCCCGGGGGATCATGCACTCGCTGTCTGTCTGCACCATCGATCCGGACGGGCTGGACCTGACCGCTGTCGCGGCGCAGGTGTTCCAGCCGGCCGGCGTCCAATGAAAACAAACACTGTTCAGGAGGTTATGAAATGAAAAAAGGATTATGCATCCTGCTCTGCCTGCTTCTGGTCTCTCTGACGGCAGGCGCTCTCGCCGAGACGGTCAAGCCCGTCATGCCCGAAAAGCTGCGCTCCCTGGTAGCGGGGAAGACGTTCTTCAACACCCGCCTGGAAGGCTGTACCTATGATGAGAATATGGAGAACGCCGTACTCACTTTCCAGATCTGTGAACAGGAAAGCTATGAAGCGGACGCGGTCAAAACGCTGCAGGCCGGCGACACCATCGTCATCGGCGGTGACGAATTCGTGATCAAGGACATCAAGCAGGATGAATTCGGCTACGAGCTCACCGGCGAAATGTATACCGTTTTCCTGTACGAGAACGAGAACGGCCTGTTCAACGCCGTCTCCGATACGGAAAACCGGTTTTATAAAAAACTGTTCGCCATCGAAGTGCCCGCCGCTTCCAGTCTCCGCTTCCTGGACTGGAGCGATCCCGAAGCGGAGGAGCCGGTGGTACTGACCCTCAAGCATCTGCTGACCCGATACGCAAACGAAGAGATCTTCTCGTCAGAAGACAACACGGAAATCATCTTCGACGAGGACGGAAACCTGACCGATGTCGTCTACCGCTACTCGCCCTGGAACTGATCAGGGACATTTGATCTGAACAATCACCCCGCGGCCCTGTGCCGCTAAGCGGAGCCTCCCCCACGTCATACGTGGCCGGGGCTCTTTTTTCGGCCTGTTTCCCTGAAAACGCTTGACAAACAGGCGGATTAACGTTAGCATCATGGACAGCGACTGCATTCCCGTGATCGGCTGCTGCAGCATGTGCTGATGCCGGGGCGGCCATGGCCGCCGTGCCCATCACTGTTATTGATTCCCGCGCCCGGAAAGCCTTTGTCACCGGCCCGGCGCCGTGTCAGAGGCTGAAGCGCACGAAGGAGGAGCATTCATGAAAAAAGCGTCTGTTATCCTGGACAAGGACTATACCGTCGCCCGCGTCGACTCGCGGGTTTTCGGCTCGTTTATCGAGCACCTGGGCAGGGCCGTGTACGGCGGCATTTACGAGCCGGACCATCCCCTGGCCGACGAGCAGGGCTTCCGCAGGGACGTCCTCGAAAAAGTGCGGGAGCTGGGCGTGCCGGTGGTGCGCTATCCGGGCGGCAACTTCGTTTCCGGCTTCAACTGGGAGGACAGCGTAGGCCCCGTCGAGGAGCGCCCCCGTCGGCTGGACCTGGCCTGGTTCACCACGGAGAGCAACCGCGTCGGCCTGCACGAGTTCGCCGACTGGGCCAAAAAAGCCGGCACCGAGGTGATGTACGCCATCAACCTGGGCACCCGCGGCCCCGAGCAGGCCCGGGATATCGTGGAATACGCCAACCATCCCGGCGGCAGCAGGTTCAGCGATATGCGCATCAAAAACGGGAAAAAGGATCCCCTGGGCATACGCCTCTGGTGCCTGGGCAACGAGATGGACGGCCCCTGGCAGATGGGCAGCAAAACGGCCTACGAATACGGCCGCACCGCCAACGAAGCCGCCAAGCTGATGAAGTGGGTGGACCCCGGCATTGAGCTGGTGGCCTGCGGCTCCTCCTCCTCGCAGATGCCCACCTTCGGCGACTGGGAGCTGACGATGCTCAATGAATGCTATGAGAACATCGATTACGTTTCCCTGCACCGGTATTACGGCAACCCCACCAACGACACTCCCGGCTTCCTGGCCCGCACCATGGACCTGGACGACTTCATCCATACGGTGGTTTCCATCTGCGACGCAGTGAAGGGCAAAAAGCACAGCAAAAAGCAGGTGAACCTCTCCTTCGACGAGTGGAACGTGTGGTACCATTCCAACGAACAGGACAAGGAGATCTGGAAGCGCGAAAAATGGGGGCCCGCCCTGCCGCTGCTGGAAGACGTTTACAACTTCGAGGACGCGCTTCTGGCCGGCTCCATGCTGCTGACCCTGCTGCGCAATGCTGACCGGGTAAAGATCGCCTGCCTGGCGCAGCTGGTCAACGTCATCGCGCCGATCATGACCCGCAACGGCGGCGGATGCTGGGCGCAGACAATTTTCTATCCCTTCCTTCACGCCAGCCGCTACGGCCGGGGCACCGTGCTCAGGGCGCTGATGGACACGCCGGTGTACGACTGTACAGACTACGAAGCCGTACCGGTGATCGACGCCGCGGCGGTGCTGGCTGACAGCGGCGACGTAACGGTCTTCGCCGTCAACCGCGATATGAATGAAGATTTCTGTCTGGACGTCGACCTGCGGGCTTTCGGGGAAATGAAGCTGGCGGAGCATATCCTGCTCCATCACGACGACGTGAAGGCCGTCAACACCGAAGCCGATCCGGACAACGTGTCCCCCGTTCCCGGCCCTGGCGGCAGGGTGGACGGCGGAAAAGCGGAAATCAGGCTGCCGGCTCTCAGCTGGAACGTACTGCGCTTTACGAAACAGGCATAAGGGCGAATAAGAAACGATCCACCGGCTCAGCCGGTGGATTTTCATATTTTGAGGCTTGAAAAGAAAGCAAACGCCTTTGCAGTGGAACCACAGCCGCATAATGCAGTCAATATCGAATTCAGAGACCTTAGTGTCACGCAGTCTGCGTATCTTCATACCTCATACCGGGGCTGCCAGCCTGCGAACCCGGCCAGGGCCTCGTCCGTGCGGTTGTAGTAGCGCCTGCCCTTATTGAGTTTGGCGATCTCCGCCATCTCTGCGTCGGTCAGGCAGAAGTCCAGAATATCCAGATTGTCCCGGATGTGGGCCACGTTCTTGCTGCCGGGGATGACCACAAAGCCCATCTGGACATGCCAGCGGAGGATGACCTGGGCGGGAGTTTTGCCGTACTTCTCACCAAGCGCTTTGAAGACCGGCTCCTCGATCAGGCTCCTGTCGCCGTGGCCCAGCGGATACCAGCTCATCAGGCGAATGCCGTACTTGTCCAAGGTGACGCGGAGCTCGTCCTGGGCGAAGTAGGGATGCGCCTCCACCTGAATGAACTGCGGGACGATCTCCCATTTGGTTTGAAGCTCTGCGATGTATTTACCTTCAAAGTTGGAAATGCCGATGGCCTTCGCCTTGCCCTCGCGGTACGCCTTCTCCAGCTGCCGGTAGCCGGCCAGCCAGTTCCCCGCGGGCTGGTGGATGTAGAGCAGATGCACATAATCCACACCAAGCCGGGCCAGGGTCTCATCCACCGCGTTAGGATTTTCATACTCCGATGGCCAAAGCTTGGTAGACAGGAAGACTTCCTTCCGGGGCACGCCGCTCTCCCTCATGCCGCGTCCCACGGCGCGCTCGTTCACATAGGCGTTGGCGGTGTCGATCAGGCGATAGCCCATTTTGAGGGCCTCCCTCACGCTGTTCTGTGCGTCTGCCGGCGCGAGCATGAAAGTGCCGATGCCGATCACCGGGCAGGTCAGGCCGTTGTTCAGCTTGATGTTCTCCATGATGCTTCCTCCTTCAGTTGTGGGCGATCCACTGCCCATTGATCCTGGTAAAGCGGGCGTTCACCGGGAGCGTCCAGCTCCCCGACGCGCCATAGACCTTCGCCGTCAGGGTGACGGAGGCGGTCAGCTTGGCCTCATCGCCGTCCACTGTGATCTGCGGGTCGTGAATGTCATAGGCGAAATAGTTCAGTGTGCCGTCCGCGATCTCCCCGAAGAACTCCGCTTTGGTCTGGACTTTGCCGGACATGTGGGTGAAGGTCGTTCCGTCCCGATAGAGCCTGTCCAGGGCTTCGATGTCCTTGTCGATCATGGCCTGCTGAATGGCCTCATAGGCGGCCAGCACTTCCGCCTCCGCGCCGTTGTTTGCTTTCCTCATATTCATTCCCTCCAGCCACGGTTCAACCAGCGCTTTCATACGCTCCGGGTTCTCCTGGGCGGTCTTGCCCTGGATTGCCAATCCCTGCAGGACAATGCTGCCGGGCAGGGCAGCCTTGATCACCCGCTGGGTGCCAGACTGGCCGCTGCCCTCGTGGGTGTTGAAAGGGATCACGGTCTTACCTGTCAGGTCGTGGGTTTCGATAAAGGTGCAGATGGCCTGCGGCATCCGGCCGTGCCAGATCGGATAGCCGATGAAGACCACGTCGTAGTCCGCCATGTTCCCCACATTCGCGGCCAGCGCCGGGCGGGCATCGGTGTCGATCTCCTCCTGTGCCACCCACAGCATGGAAGCGTAGTCTTCCGGGTAGGGCGTGACGGTAGTGATCTCGAACAGGTCTCCGCCCGTCATGCCGGCAATGACTGCCGCCATCATGGCGGTGTTGCCCTTTTCGATATAGCCTGCGTAGGCCGCGCTGGCGGAACCCTCCCGGGTCACGCCCACGTTGTAATTCTCCCCGGCGCGGGAGAGATAGACCACCAGCACGCGCGGGGCGGCCTCCTCCGCCAGGGCGGACGGGATCAGCAGTGTCAGCAGCAAGATCAGGACAAGCAGTTTCTTCATAATCAATTCTCCTTCACACGCTCTTCTTCGCCCACGCAGCCGCCTGCTTTTCGGCGGAGGCTGCGCTGCCGCCGTGGATGGACAGGCCGGGCAGCACCGTCGCGCCGGGGCAGGCCGCTTTGATATCCCGTTCGCTGCTGCCCAGGCCGCTGCCCTCGTTGGTGCAGAAGGGAACGACTTTCTTGCCCGTCCAGTCGAAGGCTTCCAGTACCGTGAACATGAACATGGGCATAGTGCCCCACCAGTTGGGATAGCCGATGAAGACCGTGTCATAGCCGTCCAGGCTCTCAGGCAGCTTCCTGACCGCCGGGCGTTCGTTGCCGCGCTGCTCGGCCTGAGCCTCTTTGATGCAGGTCATGTAGGACTTGGAGTATTCCCGCACGGGCTCGATCCCGAACAGATCGCCGCCGACGGCTTTCTGGATGAACTCCGCCACGCGCTCGGTGTTGCCTTTGCTGATATTCTGAATGCTGCCGTTCACATAGTACTCGCCCTTGCGGGAGTAGTACAGGATCAGGTTGGCCATAATGATCTCCTCCTCAGCAACCCGGGTTGCTTAATTCTTACGATTGGATTATAATAGAGCGCGGAAACAGGAACAATGGTCACTTTTTCAGATGAGAACACTTATGCCACTCTTTTAGGAAAAAGGTTGCATAAAACCTGGAGGAACCTATGAAGCTGACGGGAACCGAGGATCTGCGGGTGCAGAAGACCATTGAAGCCATCCGCTCCGTTTTCGGGCAGATGATCTGCGGGATGGATTATCATGAGATGACGGTAAAGGAACTGTGCGATCGGGCGAAGATCAATAAAAAGACTTTCTACCGCTATTACCCCACCATGGATGATCTGCTGCTGGAACTGCAGATGGAGATCTCCTCTGAATACATCGAGCAGATCTCCCACTACCGGCTGCCGGAGGAACTGGATAAGGTCAATGAAGCTTTCTTCCGCTACTCCGTCGACAAGGGAGAAGTCTATGAAAAAATCACCTGCGCAGCAAGCTACGTCTCCATCCGCAACACGATGATCGACCGGGTGAACGCTGCCACCTGGCACAAAAGCGCCTGGTTCAACAACATTCCCGAATGGCAGCGTCACATGATCATCGTCTATGTTCAGTACACGATTGTGGAACTGTACAAGCAGTGGGTGGCGGACGGCAAAAAGACCCCCGTGGAGGAGGTCATCGCCATTAGCAACCGGCTGATCTGCACGGGGCTCGACGGATTCCGGAATCCGGAGATTCAACAGAGGCGGCGGTGAGGCTGATCCCAGCAGGGAGATCCTGACCAGCGAAAAATACCTGCGGCCTTACCTGAATTTCATCCTGGAAAACATGAGGGCCTACCGGGTGATCCACCTGAAGGATCAGCTGTTCCGGTCGCAGAAAACCTTCGAGAGCTTCTACCGGACGATCTTCGCTCCGGCCATGACCCATTTCGGCGTGCGCGAAGCGGATCAGCCGTATGTGTTCGCCTTCTACACACAGGGTACAGTGGCGATCATCGGGAAATGGCTGGAGGGCGGGTGCCGGGACGAGATCGACCGGATCATTGAACTCATTGTCCGGCACACCATGGCTCCCATGCAGACAATCCCTGCAGAATACGACACAGCGAACGGCGGTGCAGACCATGAACAGCATGCATGAACTGATCCGCAGATGGAGAACCGACAGCGAATTCAAGACCATGGCCGGCGCAGCCGGCTCCTTTTTCGTGACCCTGGCCTTTGCGCTGTACAACGGTTTTCTGGGGATCGCCCATACCTCCGTCTGGCACGGTGCCATCTGCGCCTACTATCTCGTCCTGACGATCCTGCGCGGGAGCATCCTCGCAGCCGAGCGAAAGCTGTCCGCCGGGGCGGAGAAAGAACAAGGCAGGCGGAAAGTCTGTCTGCGCGCGTCGCTGTGGCTCCTGGCGCTGAACATCAGCCTGCTGGCGCCGGCAGCCATGATGACCAAACAGCAGAAACCGGTCGATCTGACACTGATCCCCGCCATCGCCATGGCCGCCTATACGACGTTGAAAATCACCCTGGCTTCGATCAATCTGAAGCGCGGAAAAAAGATACAGAACCGGCTCGCAAAGCTGCTGAGAACCATCAGCTTCATCGACGCGCTGGTCTCCATCCTCACGCTGCAGAACACACTGATCATGGTGGTCGCCAAGGGAGATGCGCCCGCCTTGCTCCCCCTGACAGCCATCACCAGCGGTGCCGTCATGCTGGCCGTCCTTCTGCTCTCCGCTGCAGCCCTGGTCAAGGGAATCTGCGGGGTCAGGGACAGAGCCTAAAAGAGTGGATCAACTGTGCTGCCGGCTATGCCTCCATCCGCAGCAGGATGATCGGCCGGGTGAACGGGGCCGCGCGGCACAAAACGCCCGGTTCAATAACACTCCCGAATGGCGGCCATATATGATCAGTATTTGCGCTGATTGGCGAAACTGAGATGGTGGCCTGATCCCGAGAAAAAAGAAAGCCTTCCCCCGGTTTCGGAGGAAGGCGGACAAATACAGCGAGGTCGGACGAGAACTGCTTTGTCGAAACACAGCATCCCAAATAAACGGCATCACTGCACAGGATCGATGCGCACGTCGCCGGAGGTGGCGTGGATGTTCACAGCCGCGCTGCCGTCGCCGCAGATATATTCGGATCCCTGTTTGGTCAGGCTCATGCCATATTCAAAACGGCCGCTGGTGGTGGATACCTTCGCCCTGAATCCCGGCTCGGCGGGCAGATAAGCCGCCACGTTGCCCGAAGTGACGTCCACCTCCAGATCCTCCAGCTTCCTGAGTTTCAGGGAAATGCCGGCGCTGGTGCCCTTCAGTTTCACCTTTCCCGCCTCGGCGACATCGATATCCAGATTGCCGGAGGTCGCGCTGGCCTTGAGATCCCCCGCCCGGTCCGCTTTGACCTGCACCAGGCCGGAGGTCACGCCGGCATCGATCTTATCCGCTTCCCGGGCCGTGATCCGGATATTGCCCGAGGTGGCCGAGGCCAGAACCTCCCGGGCAGAACCGGAAAGGTCCAGCGCCATGTCGCCGGAGGTCATTTTGCAGTCCACCGAAACGGCATCCGCAGCGGCACGGATCTCGCCGGAGGTCACCCGCAGCTTCAGGCTCTCCGCCTTCACCAAAGGAATGATCAGCGCGCCGGAAGTGGCGCTCAGACCGGCATTCTGCAGTTCGATGCCCTCAGGCAGGGTCAGGATCAGCTGTTTGTGCAGGTTCCAGTTCAGATGGAACGTGCCTGAATTCGCGTATTTGACGCGCAGAGTATCGCCGTCCAGCCACCACCTGAGTTCCAAATCCCCGGAAATGCCCTGCCTGGCCGTCTCGCTGATCAGCACTTCGGGGCTGTCATGATACGCGAGCGTCACGTTGCCGTCGATCCAGTCAACGTCCAGGTTCCGGACCGTGCCGCTGACCGTTCCGCCGCCTGCGGTGTATTTTTCCGCATTTTCATACCGGTAGCCGATCCCGTTTCCCAGACTCAGCGCTACCGCCGCAGCCAGGACGGCCGCGCAGACGATCATCGCCAGACCCAATACTTTATTTCTGCTCATTTCTGTTTCCTCCGTTCCGCATCACTTCAAGCGCCGCCAGGCCTAGGCCCGCGATCACGCCCAGGCCCAGCAGAAGATTCTTGGCCGTAAACCCGCGGCCTGCAGAGATCATGTTCATCATATTCACAAACAGCGCAGCATCCAGCGCCAGGACGATCAGAGCCCGGTTCGCGCTGCCGATCAGCCTACGCACCGGCTTCGCCCTGACCACGAAGGGCAGAAAGATCACCGACAGCCCGAACAGTGCGGCGCTCGACGCGATCCAGAACCAGCCCCCGCCGGTATACAGGCATACCACAGCCAGCAGCACGACCAGGCTCACACAGAAGCCGCAGAAGGTCCAGAACAGCTTGTCCTCCGAAACCATCAGCGGTACCACGATCAGCGAGCCCACCACTGCCAGTGAGGCCAGTACGATGAAGAACCAGTCCAGCGCGTTTCCGGTCGCGATGTTCACGATCAGGCACACGAGGATCGGGATCATGAACAGCCCGGAGATCAGCGAGCCCACCGCCGCGGACCGCCGGCTGAAGCGCTTTGCCCCGTATTGGATCACGTCCTGTTTTTCCGCCTGCAGGCCCTGCTCGATTTCACTGTCATGCAATCTGCCCAGCAGTTCCCGGCACTCGGAGCATTCGCGTATATGGGCTTCCACCAGCGTCCGGCTCCCCTGGCTGCACGCGTCGTCCGCGTACAGCGGCAGCAGATCGCGGATCACTTCACAATCGTTTGTCATTGCTCATCCATCCTTTCCTGAAGCTTCAGCCTGGCCCGATGATAAGTGACGCGCGCCCAGTTCTCGGTCTTGCCGAAGATCGCTCCGACTTCCCGGAAACTCAGTTCCCCGAAAACACGCAGTTCGAACACCTCACGGTATGGTTCCTCCAGCGCGTGCAGCGCCTTATGGATGCGGAAAGAGGAATCCCGGTCCGTGACCTGCCGTTCGACGCTCCTCCGGGGGTCGGGCAGGTCCTCCGGGATGGCCCCGTGCCTGGCCTGCCGGCGTTTCTCATCGAAGAAGAGGTTCTTTGCGATGGCGCACAGCCAGGTGACCTCGTCCGCCTCGCCCCTGAAGTCCTTCTGTCTGGAGAAGGCCCGGAAAAAGGCTTCCTGCGTGAGCTCTTCCGCCTGCGCCTTGTCCCCGGCCAGGGTCATCACGTATGAGAACACCCGCATATAACAGGCCTCATACAGTTTCCCGAACGCTTCCTGCGTCACTTCATCACCTCCCTTCCAACCAGACTCACCGCTTAGACGGAGTAAAACCGGATTCGTTACAGCATTTTCAAAAAAATCTCAAATAATCCGAAATCCGGTGCGGAACCGTTTCAGCATAGCACGATCGGCCGCCGATCACAACAGCGCAGCAGACCGGTTCTGGCCCGATAGCACGGATTGATATATCCTTTGCAAAAATCGACGAACCCGTAGCGAATCAGGCGTATTCAGAAATGCGTATCCTGCCGGTAAACCGGTTTTTCTGCGATTGCTGCTCTGATTCATTCA
>JBGUIY010000068.1:0-48697 GCA_045113475.1 Christensenellales bacterium
CGGGCCGTATCCCGGAACACTGAGGGGCATGGGAGGTACAGATGAACATACAGGTCGCGGAGGGCATCCTGATCCCGTTCCTGGGCACCAGCCTGGGAGCGGCCATGGTGTTTTTCCTGAAAAAGCAGATTTCGTCCGGCGTGCAGAAGGCGCTGACCGGGTTCGCTGCCGGGGTCATGGTGGCGGCTTCCTTCTGGAGCCTGCTGCAGCCGGCTCTGGAGAGCAGCGCGCATTTGGGAGCGCTCGCCTTTATGCCTGCGGCCGTGGGCTTCCTGATCGGCATGGGGTTCCTGCTGGCGCTGGACATGGTCACGCCGCACATGCACATGGACCGGCAGAACGAAGGCCCGCGCAGCGGCTTCAGGCGCACCACCAAGCTGATCCTGGCCGTGACGCTGCACAACATTCCCGAGGGCATGGCGGTGGGCGTGGTCTATGCGGGATATCTGGCGGGGGATACCGGCATCACCGCCGCCGGCGCGCTCGTGCTGGCCCTGGGCATCGCCATCCAGAACTTTCCGGAAGGCGCGATCGTTTCCATGCCGCTGCTGGCGGAAGGGATGCCGAGGCGGAAGACCTTCTGGATGGGCGTGCTCTCCGGCGCGGTGGAGCCGGCCGCGGCGGTCGTTACCCTGCTGGCGGCGGGACTGGTCACGCCGGTGATGCCCTATTTCCTGGCTTTCGCCGCCGGCGCCATGATGTATGTGGTGGTGGAGGAGCTGATCCCCGAAATGTCGGAGGGCAAGCACTCCAATATCGGCACGATCGCCTTCTCCATGGGCTTCGTGGTGATGATGATCCTGGATGTCACGCTGGGATGAGCTCGGGAGGCGACAGGAATGAGCATTGCGGTGATCCTGACGGAAATGGCCGTTTTTGCGGCCCTGTTTACGGCGATGGTGCTGTTCACGTACAGAGGGGACGGGAAATACAGCGCTGGGTGCATCCACAACTATCCCCCGGACATCCAGGAGGCGTACTTCAGGACCCACCGGCGTGTGGACGTGAGCCTCCGCTCGAAAAAAGTCGCGCTGACCAAAGGCGCCGGCATCCTGCTGTTTACGGCCGTCCTGTCCGCCTGCGCGCTGCTGGCGGGTGCGCGGACCTTCCTTCAGGGCTTCTGGCTGACCTTCGGCCTGATGGTGTGGATCGGCGCATACGATACTTTTTTCCTGGACTGGGTGCTGTTTGCCAACCTGAAGATGTTCCGGCTGGAAGGCACCGAACATATGGACAGGGCGTATCACCAGAAATGGTTCCACCTGAAAGGCATGCTGTTTCCGGGGATCGTCTTCGCGCTGATCCCCGCGGCGCTGGCGGGACTGCTGGTCTCCTTCGTCCGATAAGGCAGGCCTGAAACAAACTGATATAATCCAAGGCGAAGCATCTCCCCCGCAGAGGCCGCCGCCCGGCGGCTGTATGGACGGGGGAGACGCTTTTTTGCGCTTCGCCGGGAGCCGTGCCGGCGGCATTGCTTTTCAGGGCGGAAAATGGTATACTTTGTACAGGAGGCCTGATAATGATCGAAGAACTGCTGAATAAACCCTATTGGATTGTCGATATCCTGCCGGAACAGGCGCCGCCGGAGCGCGGCAGGCAGTACCGCCGGTTCGAGGAATACTGGCTGCAGGAGCCCCGGAGGAGCGCCCTTCGCAGGCGTTTTGCCGATATACTGATGAAGCTGAGCTGCTACGGAGGACTCAGGGTCTGTACGCCGGACGAAAGCCGCGTCTGGGAGGACCCCGAGCCGATGCAGCTGGTTTCCCTGCTGACGGATCAGGAACTGGACTGCCTGATCCTGCTGGAGGGCGGCTGCTGCCTGATCACCGTGTACCGCAGCGACACCTATATGACCGTTTACGCCCCGTCCGGAAGGCTCCTGGAGCGCCTCAGGGCACTGGCCGCGTCCGAAGGCCTGTTCTGCTGGCAGCCGCCGCAGGAAGCCGGGGCTGGAGTGTCGTGACATCACGCGTCGAACGCCGATAAGGAGGAAGCGCCATGCATATTCTGGAAGGAAAAGCCCTGCGGTACGCCCTGGATGAAAAGAGCCGGGTGGTTAGCGTGTACAACCGCCTGACCGCGCACGAGTACGTGTATATGCCCGGTGAGCTTTGGAAGCTCATTTATCAGGAGGGGGAGAGGACCGAGATCCCGGTATACGCCTCGGACCAGGACGCTGTCTTTACCGAGGAGCCCGGCCGGCTGACGGTCACATACAGCGGCATCCGGGGCGACGGGCGGACGCTGGACGCGGACCTGCGCGTCGTACTGGAGATGGATGACCGGGGCCTGACGGCCCGGACCGAGATCGAGAACCGCGACGGACAGGCGCAGATCATGGAGATCTCCCTGACGGCGGTGTCCGGTGTGCGTTCCCTTGGCGGCGATGCGGAGCGGGACGCCATCGCCTGGCCGCTGCAGATGGGCATCCGGGTCCCGTGCCCGGCGTTCAGCGACCTGTCGGTATACTCCGGCTTCCGCAAGTATGAGCGGCACGACCAGTTCCACACGGACCTGGACAATCCCTACCCCGGCGGCACCAGCATGCAGTGGTACGACTGGTACAACGGGAACGAGGGGCTCTACGTGGGCTCCCACGACACCAGCCAGCACACCATCTGCCTGCACGTGGAGCGGGACGTCCGCAGCAACGTGCTGCGCATGGGCGTCAACCGCTATCCCATGCTGGGCAGGGGCGAAAGCTGGCGCAGCGCGCCCACCGTGTACCGGCCGCATAAGGGAGACTGGCACCAGGGGGCGAAGTTCTACCGTGAGTTCATGCTCGGCAGCGGGCACTGGGCCGCGCCGGATCAGCCGGATTGGGTGCGGGATTTCAGCGGCTGGCTGCGGCTGATCTTTAAGCAGCACCACGGCGAGTGCAACTGGGTTTTCAGCGACATTCCCCGTCTGTACGACGAGGCGGAGGCCGCCGGCATGAAAACCATCTTCCTGCTGGGCTGGGAGCGGGGCGGGTTCGCCCGCCGGTGGCCGGACTATGTGGTGGACGAGCGGATGGGCGGCGAAGCCGGACTGAAAAAGGCCATCGACTACGTGCACGCAAAGGGCGGAAAGGTGATCATGTTCCTGTCCTACGCCCTGATCGACCATCAGAGCGATTTCTACCTGAAGGAGGGCGGCAGCGCCTGCACGATCAAATCCATGTGGGGCGAAGACATCCCCTTCGCGGAAACCTACTGCGGCGAAGGCACCTACCGCAAGATCCCGAACCCGCCCATGCCCATGTACCTGAGCTGCCCGGGCTCCGACCTGTGGCAGGAAAAGATGGTTGCCTCCGCCAACACCTGCCTGGATCTGGGCGCAGATGGCGTGCTGTACGATATCGGCGGCCACCTGCCCTTCTTCTGCTACGACCCGTCCCACGGCCACAGGAAGCCCAGTCACTCCCACGAGCGCAAGGGCGAGCGCTACCAGGGCCTCCGGGAAAATGTCAAGCGGTACGGCAGCGGCCGCGCCGTGCTGCAGGAGCACGTGGTCGACGTCCTCAGCCAGCACATGGACATCTGCCAGAGCGTAAACAGCTGCAGACAGCCGGACGACATGGTGGAGATGTTCCGCTATACCTTCCCCGAGCTGGTCATCACCAACCGCGAGTGCGGGCAGGACGAGAGCGACTATCGCAACGACGTCAACCGTACGGCCCTCCTGGGCCTGCGCTACGATATGACCATCTACCGCTGCTGCGGCACCCTGTCGGATATCCCGCGCTATGCGGCCTATCTGGCGGAGGTCAACGCCCTGCGGGCCGGGCACGCGGACACCCTGCTGCGCGGCCGGTTCGTGGACGAGGACGGCTTCCGCTGGAGCAACCACGCCCTCCGCGCCAAGGGCTACGTCGGCAGCCGCGGGCAGGAAAGCGTGCTGCTGTGGAATCCCACCGACGAATCGCTGACCACCGCCGTCAACTTCGACAACGGCGTTTCGGGCGAATTCACCGTCGCACCCCAGAGCCTGGCCGTGGCCGACAGCGAACCGCCGGCAACGTAAAGGCACGCAAGCGTCAGCTTGTTTCCCTGTATACAGACCGGAGAGAGCGGGGAAGAGTGGAGTGAGGAGAGTGGAGAGTGGAGAGTGGAGAGTGGAGGTAGCGGCGGCGCCTGCGCCGCCATGAGTGAGGAGTGAGTAATGAGGAGTGAGGAGTGAATAGTGACGGAAAAAAGTCTGGCTGTAGGGGCGGGACACTGGCCCGCCCGTCCTGTCGGCGTATGGACAACGAGGCAGATCCAATGCGATTTTTCTCCATTCACAGGCGGATCAATTTACCAGACAATCCCGTGTTATCTTGCTTTCCAATGGTCAACAGACAACGATCGGGACCCGCCGCAGAACAGATTCCTCGCAATCCGCATACAGCGGATGCTCGGAATGACAGGCGGGGGTGTTTTGTAAATCTGACGGATATCGTTATGCCGCTTCATTTTTACCATATCCCTCGCTGTCATCCTGAACAGGGCGACGGCAGGAGCCCGTCGTGAAGGATCTGTTCTGCTGCACAGAGGTCAACAGGCATCATACTGTATGGCCGGATCACCCGATCTGCTCGTGGCCATTCAATCATGTCTACTCCGACAGCGCCGCGGAAATATTCCGGTGAAGGTATAACAGACGAAAAAAAGTGCCTCCGTTCCGTTGTTCTTCAACGGCCGGAGGCACTTTGTTCATTTGGTCAGCACCGCGTTTTTCATATCCCCTTCAGCTCTCCAGCTCGCGGCACTTCTCCAGCAGGGAGATGACCGGCAGGTGCTGGGGACAGGCGGATTCGCACTGGCCGCACTGGATGCAGTCGCTGGCACGGCCCTTTTCGCGGGTGACGTTGGTGTATTCGCGGACGATCCGGAAATGCGCGCTGCCCTTCTGGCGGTTGTAGACGGTGAAGATATCGGGGATCGGGATGTTCATGGGGCAGCCCTTGACGCAGTAGCGGCAGGCGGTGCAGGGGATGGACTTATCCATGTTCAGGGCTTCCTGCGCCTCGGCGATGACGGCGCGCTCCGCGTCGTTCAAAGGATGGAAATCCTTCATATAGCTCAGGTTGTCTTCCATCTGCCCGAGTGTGCTCATACCGCTCAGGACCATCATCACGTTATCCAGGCTCGCGGCGTAGCGGATGGCCCAGCTGGAGTAGGACAGGCCGTTCCCGGCTTTGTCGAATACCGCTTTGACCGCGGGGATGGGCTCTGCCAGCACGCCGCCCTTGACCGGCTCCATGATCACGACGGGCTTGCCGTGGGCCTTGCAGATCTCCCAGTTGCGGCGGGAGCTCACACCTGGATTCTCCCAGTCCGCGTAGTTGATCTGCAGCTGGACGAAATCGATCTCCGGATGCGCGCAGAGCAGCTCCTCCAGGAGTTCGGGATCGGCGTGGAAGGAAAAGCCGTAGCGCCTGATCAGGCCCTTCGCCTTCTGCTCCGCGGCGAAATCCCAGATATGGTACTCATCGTACTTTTTGTAATTGTTGCGCTGGAGGGCGTGCAGCAGATAATAATCGAAATAGCCCGCGCCGGTGCGCTCCAGGCTGGTATAGAACTGCTGCCTGGCGCTGGCCTCGTCGTGGCACTGCTGCCAGGCGCACAGCTTGGTGCAGAGGGTATAGGCTTCCCGGGGATAGCGGTCCGCCACCGCCGCTTTGAAAGCCGCCTCGCTGCGCCCGCCGTCGTACACGTAGGCGGTGTCGAAATAGGTGCCGCCCGCGGCGATGAAGCGGTCGGCCATCTCGCAGACCTGGGGGATGTCGGTGCTGCCGTCGGCGTTCTTGGGCAGGCGCATCAGGCCGAAGCCCAGTTTGAGCGTCTTTTTATCCGGATGGTCACTCATGTCGCGTTCTCCTTCTTGCTGTCTGCGCCGCGATTTATATGCGCGCGACGCCGGTATCCCTCGCGGCCTGGGCAACGGCCTTCGCCACTGCGGGCCCTACCCGCGGGTCGAATGCCTGGGGCATGATGTGTTCCGCGTTCAGTTCGCTGTCGGACACCAGCCCGGCGATGGCGCGGGAGGCGGCCTGCTTCATGGCTTCGTTGATCTCCTTCGCGCGCACGTCCAGCGCGCCGCGGAAGATGCCGGGGAACGCCAGCACGTTGTTGATCTGGTTCGGGTAGTCGCTGCGTCCGCAGCCTACCACGGCGGCGCCGGCGGCTTTCGCCTCGTCGGGGAAGATCTCCGGCGTCGGATTGGCCATGGGGAAGACGCAGGCGTCCGCCGCCATGGAGCGGATCATGTCCGGGCTTACGATGCCGGGGGCGGAAACGCCGATGAACACGTCCGCGCCTTTCATCGCGTCCGCCAGCGTGCCGCGCAGGTGCGCGCGGTTGGTGACGAGGCTCATTTCCCGCTGGGCGTCGTTCAGCTCCGCCATGCCTTCGCAGATCACGCCGAAGCGGTCCACCAGGGTGATATTCCGGGCGCCCATGTTCAGCAAGTGCTTTGAAATCGCGATCCCGGCGGAACCGGCGCCGTTGACCACGATCCGGACTTCCGGCAGGCGCTTGCCCACCACGCGCAGCGCGTTCAGCAGCGCCGCGGCCACCACCACGGCGGTGCCGTGCTGGTCGTCGTGGAAGACGGGGATATCACAGATCTCCTTGAGCCGCCGCTCCACCTCGAAGCAGCGCGGCGCGGCGATGTCCTCCAGGTTGATGCCGCCGAAGGAGCCGGACAGCAGGTATATCGTGCGCACCAGCTCGTCCACGTCCTTTGTGCGGATGCAGAGCGGGAAAGCGTCCACGTCCGCGAAGGCCTTGAAGAGGCTGCACTTGCCCTCCATGACCGGCATGCCCGCTTCCGGCCCGATGTCGCCCAGGCCCAGCACCGCGGAGCCGTCCGTGATGACGGCCACCAGGTTGCTGCGGCGGGTCAGCCGGTAGGACAGCTCCGGGTCCTTCTGGATCGCCAGGCAGGGCTCCGCCACGCCGGGGGTATATGCCAGGGACAGTTCATGGGCGTTGGTGACCGGCACCCGGGAAACGACTTCGATCTTGCCGTGCCACTGCCCGTGGGCCCGGAGCGCTTCTTCCTTGATGCTCATACCGTCATGTTCTCCTTGTCAGTATCCGCGTTCGAACAGCATGTATTCGCTGTCGTTCATCTGATAGCGCAGCTGCCCGTTCTCCTCCAGGGTCAGGCGCGCCTCGTCGTAGTACATCTGTCCGTTCGTCATCGTCCAGGTCTTGCCGCCGTCGGGGATGATGTAGACCAGCTCGCCGGTGCCGTCGGCCTTCAGCGTCAGCCTCATGTCGATGTTCAGCTTCGCCGGATCCAGGGATACGCCGCCCGTGACCATCGCCACGCCGCGCCACGTGCCCAGATAGGGCTCCACCGGGGATACCGGCGCGGGCGCCGGCGTCACCGTTACCGGGACGGGGGGCTCGGTATCGCGCTCAAAGATGAAGCAGCTGATTTCCGCTTTGTTATATTGCAGGGTGCCGTCATTCAGCAGGAAGAGCGGGATGCCGTTGTAGCGGAACTGACCGTCCACGATCATCCAGCTGCCGCCGCCGTCGGGGAAGCCTACGGTCAGCTCGCCGGTGCCGTCGGCGTTCAGCACCAGCGACAGCTCGATGCCCGACGCGGCGGGGTCGACAGACATACCGCCCGCGACGATCGCGATGCCGCGCCACCGGCCGATGTATTCAGCAGGATCGATCAGCGGGGGCTCCGGCGTGGGCGCGGGGGTCGGCACGGCCGTCGGTACCGGCGTGGGTACGGCGGTCGGGACTGCCGTTGGCACCGGCGTAGGCACGGGCGTGGGGACCGCCGTAGGAACTGCGGTAGGGATCGCAGTGGGGACTGCGGTGGGAACCGGCGTGGGTTCCGCGGTGGGTTCGGGCGTCCGGACGGGGCGGATCACCGGCAATGCCGTGGCGGGGAAAGAGGGAAAGACCGCCGGCGCTTTGGTCGGCTCGGAGGTCTGGACGGGAGCGGAAGCCGGCGCCGCTGTCGCCGGGAAAATCGGCCAGAGGGGCCTGGGGGTGTCAGGCGAGGGCTCCGCGGTCGGTTCGGGCGTAGGCACGGACGTGGGGACTGCCGTAGGAGCTGCGGTGGGGACTGCGGTTGGAACGGGCGTCGGTTCGGGCGTTGGCACAGGTGTGGGCACCGGCGTCGGTTCCGGCGTGGGCTCGGGGGTCGGGGTCGCCGCCGGGCGCGGCGTCAGCCTGGGCAGGGGCTGCACGGCGCGTCCTGCCGGCGCGTCGATGCCCAGCGCGGCCAGCGCCGTCTGCGCCTGGGCGATGTCCGCGTCCGTCGCGTTCCAGCCCAGGAGCACCTGCTCGATCTTCGCGTCTTCAAAGGCGTCTGCCGGCATTTCCGGCACGGACGTCCCCGCGAAAGTCAGCGCGCCGATCTTCATGTCCGAGAAGGCCTCGCTGCCGACCTCTTTCAGCGACGCCGGAAGCGTGAACTCGGACATCGAAACGTAGGTGAAGGCGTCTCCGTCGATTTTGACGAGGCCCTCGGGCAGTATCACGCTTTCGACGTAGCTGCCCCTGAAGCACCCGTAACCGATCTCCTTCACGGTATCCGGCAGGACCGCCTGATAAATGTTCAGGTTGCCCTCGTTGAAAGCGTAGTTGCCGATACGGGTGACGGGCACGCCGTCGATCTCCGGCGGTATGATCACGTTGACCGCAGCGCCGCTGTATAGTTTGATTTCCCCTTTTCCGGGATCGAAATCAAAGCACTCCGCCGGGGTATAATCCGGGATGACGGCGTTCCGTCCACTGGGCTGAACGTTCAGCCCTTCGGGCAGCGTACGCAGATACGCCTCCATCTGGTCGTCCGGCACGTAGAGCACAAAATCCGAAGGCAGGCTCCTGAAGGAGCCGCTTTTGAGCACCGGCACGGGGCCCGTGAAGGTGACCGACTTCAGCGCTTTGTCGAAGGCAAAGCAGCTTTCGCCGACATAGCAGAGGTTTGCCGGCAGCGTGATTTCCGTCAGCAGAGGACAGCCGTTGAAATTGCCGCCCGCGATGGCGCCCAGGCTGTCGGGCAGTATGACCTCCGTCAGCGCGGAGGTCTTGTACGTCGCCGAATCGCCGATCGACTGGATGCCCTCTTCAAAACGCAGTGAAGTCACGCTGCCGTTGTTCATGAATACCGCGCGCTGTACCGTCGTGACCGGTTTGCCGCCGATCTCGGCGGGCACCGTCACGTCGCCGCCGGGGCCGGTATACTTGGTGATCCGGTTGCGGCTGTCAACGGTGTAGTCTTCGTCCGCCAGCGCCGTGCAGAATACGCAGCAGAGGCAGAGGGCCAGGGTGAGCAGCAGGATCGTTTTTTTCATGGTACGTCCCTCCAGTCGTGTCGGCCGTTCAGCAAACGATTTTAAGTACATTGAAAGGGTTCCGTTCTGCTTTTCGGGTTTTTGTGACGCTTGACGCGGGAATAAAGGCAGTATATAATCAGTCTGAATTCAGAAAGGGGGCGGTCCCATGCGGGAAAAGCCGAAGCGGTATGTGGTCATCCTTCATGGCGTTATGGCTGTGCTGGGCCTGACTGCGCTGGTTCTGGGGATCCGGAACGGCGATTTTTTAAAGTGGTCCGCAAAGAATGTGCTGCAGATATTCACGTTCGGGGCTTGGCCCGTCATCTTTGCCGCGGATCTGAAAGAATACCTGGCGGGCAAACGCAAACAATAGAAGGGCGGCCGTGATCTGACGCGGCCGCTCTTTATTTGGCCGCGCCGGGGAGGATCACACCTTCATCCCCAGTTCCAGCATCAGCTCGTCCTCGAAAGCGCTGAACCCTGTCAGCGACATGCCCTGCAGCTGCAGGAAGCGCACGGCTCCCGCGTTGATGCCGGACACGTACGCCCGCAGGGAGACGGCGCCGGCGCTTTTCGCCATGGTGCGCACCCGGGAGACCAGCAGGGAGCCGTATCCCCGGCGGCGGTATTCGTCCTCCACCAGCAGGTTGGTGATGCGGGCCACCCGGCCCTCGTGCTCCATGGCCAACTCCGCGTAGCCCACGCGCTCGCCCGCGTTGTCGATCAGGGTGACCACGCGGGCGTCCATCAGGCGCGGGTCGTAGATGCGCGTGATGTAGTCCACATGCCTGCGCGGCATGGGAACGACGTTCAGGCGCGCCTCAAAGCCGTTTTCCGTCTGGGCCAGTTCCGGCACGAAGCAGGCGGAGGTATCGAAGATATAGCGCAGCTCGCCGCCGGCAAACTCCGCCTTGGGCAGTTCAAGAAAGCGCATGATCAGTCGAGGCTTTCCGGATAGTCGCCCTTGTCGTGCAGGGCCTTGAGGGCGGCCTGCACCGTGGCCTTGTCCTCGTGGTAGGTGATGCCGAACCAGACCGCGTTGGTCTCCAGCACCTCCACGGGCAGGCTGACTTCGTGCATCAGCTGGTCCACCAGCGCGGGCAGCACGTATTCTTTCTTCAGGGGATTGCCCTCGGGACTGTTCAGGAAGTCCGCGAAGTGGGCTTCCGCCGTTTCGAAATACCAGGGGGTGAAGCCCCAGAAGTTCATGGATACCAGGGCGTTTTCCTTCAGCGGGACGCCGGCGGGATCGTTCTCGAAGTCCTTGATCACGCCGTCGGTGTCGCGCTTGATCTTGTAGGTCTCGGTGACCTTCACGAGGTGGCCGGATTCGTCCGTGTCGCACACGCCGCGGGTGACCGTGCCGTTTTCGGAAATGGTGTTCTTCAGGTAATAGGCCACCATGGAGGCCTTTTCGCGCTCGTTCTGCATGCGGTGCAGGCAGTCCGCCATGGCCTGGAAGGCGTCCTTGCCGTAATAGTCGTCCGCGTTGATGACCGCGAAGGGCTCGTGGATCACGTCTTTCGCCACCAGCACCGCGTGCACGGTGCCGTAGGGCTTGGTGCGCTCAGCCGGGGCTTCGAAGCCCGCGGGCAGGCTGTCATACTCCTGATAGGCGTAGTGGACCTCGACCTTTTTCGCGATCTTGTCGCCGATCATCTGGCGGAAGATCTCGTCCATGGATTTGCGGATGACGAAGACCACCTTGTCAAAACCGGCCTGCAGCGCGTCGTAGATGGAGTATTCCATCAGGATCTCCCCGTGGGGGCCGATGCGGTCGATCTGCTTATTGCCGCCGTAGCGGGAACCCAGTCCCGCTGCCATGATCAGAAGCGTCGTTTTCATATTCGTTTCCTCCGTGCGAACCGATATTCGCAGGCTGTGCGCCTGCCGTATATTTGCGAACCGCGCTTATACAGTGCGCGGTCAGCTTTCTGATGTCTCCAGCACCGCCGCGCTCTCCTTCAGCAGCCGGATGACGGGCAGCTGCTGCGGGCACGCGGCCTCGCACTGCCCGCAGGCGATGCAGTCCGTCGCCCGTCCGTGCTCCTTCGTCGCGTTCCGGTAACGCCGGCGGGAGGCTTCGGTGGTGTTATAGATCAGGTGCTCGTTCATCGCCCGGAAGATATCCGGGATCGGGATATTCATCGGGCAGCCGTCCACACAGTAGCGGCAGGCGGTGCAGCCGATGCTCTTCACGCTCATCAGCGCCCGGCGAGCCTGTTCCACCACGGCCAGCTGTCCGGCGTTCAGGCCGGTGAAGCCGGTCATGGTCTTCAGGTTGTCGCGCATCTGGTCAATGGCGGACATGCCGGACAGCACCGTCAGCACGCCCTCCTGCGAGGCAGCAAACCGCAGTGCCCAGCTGGCGGGGGAGGCCTCCGGATCGGCGGCGGTCAGCACGTCGCGCACGCGCTCTGGCGGGTTGGCCAGGGTCCCGCCCTTTACCGGCTCCATGACCACCACCGGTTTGCCGTGCGCACGCGCCACTTCGTAGCAGCGCCGGGAGGCGACACGGCTGTCCTCCCAGTCCGCGTAGTTGATCTGCAGCTGCACGAATTCAGCGTCGGGGTGTTCGGTCAGCAGCCGGTCGAGCAGCTCGGGGCCGGCGTGGAAAGAGAAGCCCCAGTGCCTGATCAGGCCTTCCGCCTTCATCCTGGCGGCAAAGTCCCAGATGCGGTATTCGTCGTACATGGGCAGGTTGCCCAGGCCGACGGCGTGGAGCAGATAAAAGTCGAAATATCCGGCTTCGGTGCGTTCCAGGCTGGTAAAGAGCTGGCGCTCCGCGGCCTCACGGTTTTCCGCCACCCGGGCGTTCAGCTTGGTCGCCAGCAGGAAGCGCTCCCGCGGATACCGCCGCACCAGCGCGTCCCGGGCCGCCTCCTCCGACAGGCCGCCGTCATACACGAAAGCGGTGTCAAAGTAGTTGAAGCCCTTCTCCAGGAACAGATCCGTCATTTCCATGATCTGCTCGATATCCATGGCGCCGTCTTCACGCCTGGGCAGGCGCATCAGCCCGAAGCCAAGCTTTCCGATCCCGTTTATCTCCAGCTCGCTCAGCAAGACCATCCGTCCTCCTTCACAAGTCTTTGCAACGGCACACAATCATCCGTTTACATTGTACACGTTCTGCAAAGGTTTTTCAAGAGGGATGCGCCCGAATCACAGGGCGGAACGTGCGTGCGGCGGATCCGGCGTTGACCGCGCGGGGAAATCCGATTATAATAATGAAGCCGTCCGGACTGCCGGAGGGCATGAGCCCAATTATTTATTTCGAAGGACATCACGCGATATGAAGAAATGGATCGGTTTGGGCCTGCTGTGCCTGCTCCTGCTCGCAGGCGCGGCCATGGCGCAGGAGGCGGAGGATATCACGGCGCAGGCGAAGGTGAAGGCCTCGTCCCTGGATAAGCGATTTAAGACCTATGCCATGGAATGCTCCCTGGACCGCGATTATACCACGCAGTGGCGGAGCAAGAAGGAGCGCAGGGCCAACCTGGAGATCACGTCCCAGGAACCAGTGTACGGTATTTATTTCTGCAGCGGCATGGAAGCGCCGGAGCCCTGGGTGGTGGAGGTGCTGGACGGCAAAAGTTGGACGGTGGCCGCCCGGGCCGACGGGGTGTACGGGCACGAGTACCTGGCGCTGGAGGGCCTGACGCACTTCCGCATCCGGCTGGAGACCACGGCGCTCAAGGTGTTTGCCGTCAACGAGCTGTTCCTGCTCGGCGAGGGCGACGTGCCCGGCTGGGTGCAGCGCTGGGAGCCGCCGGTGGAAAAAGCCGATCTGATGATCCTGGTCGGCCATCCGGACGACGAGATGCTGTTCTTCGGCGGCATGATCCCCACCTATGCCGGGGAAAAGGGCATGAAGGTGGTGGTCTGCTACCTGACCTGCAATTATCCCAGCCGCCGCAGCGAACTGCTGAACGGCCTGTGGTACTGCGGGGTGCGCAATTATCCCGACATTGGCAATTTCTGGGACAAGTATTCCCTGAAGCTGAACACCCAGTACGCTACCTGGGGCAAGGCCACCGTGCTGAGCTACGTGACCAATCTCATCCGGCGTTATAAGCCCGAGGTCATCGCCACGCAGGACGTGAACGGCGAATACGGCCACGGCGCGCACCGGGTCTGCGCGGACGCCTGCCTGCAGTGCGTGACACTGGCAGCCGACGCCTCGAAATATAAGCCCAGCGCCCAGCAGTGGGGCGTATGGCAGCCGAAAAAGCTGTATATCCACATGTATAAGAAAAACCAGGTGGAGTTCGACTGGGATATCCCGCTGGCATCCCAGGGCGGCATGACCGGCTACGAGACGGCGGTCGAGGCGTACAAGCTGTATGTGTCCCAGCAGCAGCCCCAGTACAAGGTAGAACCCAGGGACAGCGCGAAGAGCTGCTACCTCTTCGGCCTGGCTTACACGGCCGTCGGCCCGGATACCGGCAACGATCCTTTTGAAAACATCGATCCGAAGACCCTGACGAACTGGCGGGGCGACTGATCACTTCAGAAATACGAACTCTTCCAGCTCGAAGAGGGGCTTCCCTTCGAAGAACTGGCCCATCCAGCCCTCGACGCGGTGGTCGGCTTTCAGGTAAAGCGCGTGCCGGCCCGTGACGGGGGCTGTTTTGGTGCGGTAAACGCCGTCGCCCGCGCCGACGGCGCACATGCCGATCTCTTTGCCGTCGGGGGCGTCCAGCAGCACATGGACGCGGCAGGGCGTGCCGCAGCCGCGGGTCTTCAGGGCGATCGTCATGGGTTCGCCGGTATGGTCCTCGCCGAAATCGAAGTATTTGTATCCCATCACGCAGCCGTCGGTGACGCCTGTGACGACCCGGGTGAACAGGTCCAGCTCGGTCACGTAGCATCCGCCCGTCAGCACGCAGGCGATCTCCGCTTTGGTGATCTGATAGGGATTCAGCGCGTCCTCGAAGCCCAGTGAGGTCATCTCCACCGGCGGAATGGTGCCGTCGGGCAGGATCTCGATTTTCTCCACGCAGGCGCGGCGGGACATGATGGTGTTGTTGGTCATGCGGTGGTAGAACACGTACCACTGCCCGTTGATGCAGGCCACGGAGCCGTGGTTGTTGCCGGCAGGATAGTCCACGCCGTTGTCGATGATGAAGCCGCGGTAGATAAAGGGCCCCCGCGGGCTGTCGGCGGTGGCGTAGGCCAGGCGGCTGCCCCGGCGGGGAGAATAGATCAGGTAATAGCGGCCATTGATTTTCCGCGGGGAGCTGGCCTCATAGAACCGCCGCTCCGGGGGCATGGCTTCCGCGTCGTCCACCGCTGGTCCCATCAGGGTGCCGGGCAGCACTTCGCACATGCTGTCCGGATCCAGCTCGTTCATCCAGGATTTCTCAAAGCCGTAATATACATATACCCGGCCGTCTTCATCCACCAGCACGCCGGCGTCGTTGAAGATGCCGTCATCGCCGACTTCCGCGTCCGCCTCCGCTCCGTTTTCCTTTGTATAACGGTAGGAGGAGAGCAGGCGGAAGGGCCCTTCGGGCCGGTCCGAAACGCCGACTGCGCCTTTGGAGCCGACGATATAGGCATAGAGATAGTATTTCCCGTCTTTTTCGACCACGTCCGGCGCGAAGAGGGCGTGATCCGTCCAGGGCGTGTCCGCGGGCCTTCCGGAAGCGGACGGCAGGGTGCGGAAGCTGTCCCCGTGGCAGCGCCAGTGGTTCAGATCGTTCACGTCCGCCGACCAGACCTTGAGCTTGTGATCGCAGAAGCTTTCCCCGGACGCCCGGTCGTGGGAGCCGTACAGATACACGCGGTTCCCGAACACCCGTGGCTCCCCGTCCGGAATGTATTCCCATAAAGGCAAAAACGGATTGGGCATGGATGCGGCCTCCTTTGCCGTTCAGCCGGCCGGGCCTGATGCCGCCGGCGTTTCTGATTATTACTGGTTATTATATAAAAAACACCGCCGCGGCGCAAGACCAGGATGTGCTTTCGGGCATTGCTTTTTGGCGGCGGTTTTTGTATTGCCTTTACAGCTGATGCGAGGCGTTTTCAGGTGTCCTGAATGCCTGCAAACGATTGACAGTCCTTGATTCGCGTGTTATAATCCTCATGAATTAAACGGACGAAAAGCAACCGGAATTTATCCGGTGTTGCTGCTTTTTGTTCTGTTATCAGCGATATTGGAGGATATATGAAAAAAATCCGGGCCATCCTGCTGGACTTTGACGGCACCAGCCTGCAGAGGGATCAGGTCTATATTTCCATGGCGAACAAGCGCGCCTTGTGGAAAGCCATGGACAGGGGCGTCGAGATCATTCCCTGTACCGGCCGCAGCGCGGACATGCTGCCGCCGCAGATCGACACTGAAAAACGCATCCGCTACATCGTCTCTGCGAATGGGGGACGCGTGGTCGATCGCCTGACCGGCAAGGTCATTTTCCAGTCGACCTTCACGCCGGAGGAAACGGCGGCCTTCTGCCGCATGTACGAGGGCGGGAAAATGTATTCGGAGATCGCGGCCGAGGGCAAGCTGTATCTGGAATCCGCCGTGTGCGCGGATCCCGGCCTGTATGCCGTGCCGCCGCATCACGTCTGGTTTATGGAAACGAGACGGCCGATCCCCCTGGAAAAGCCCTCTGAGTATTTTCTGGAGCACCGGATCGGCGCCGAAAAATTCAACCTGTACGGCGTGCCCGAGGAGATGCAGCAGCCGCTGATCCGGCAGATCGAGGCCTCCGGCTGTGCGGATATGAGCGCCGGCGCGGGCAGGGACATCCAGTTCTTCCCCAAGCGCCAGAAGCGGGTGGAAGCCATGGAGGCCCTGTTCAAGCACCTGGGCTACGGCTTTGAAAGCGTCATGAGCCTCGGCGACAGCGCGCTGGACGCGGACATGATCTCCCGCGCCGGCATCGGCGTCGCCATGGGGAACGCGCCGGACGACATCAAGGCGCAGGCGGATTACGTCACCGCGCCCTACGATCAGGACGGCGTGGCGGAGGCGGTCTATAAATTCATTCTGAACGGAGAAAGGTGACGATGGACAAGCGTGCAACAGTCCCGGCGCCGCAGCATGATTACCTGGTCTGCATCGACTCGGACGGCTGCGCGTTCGACACCATGGAAATCAAGCACAAGGAGTGCTTCTGCCCCGCGTTCATCAAGGTGTTCGGCCTGCAGCCCATTTCCAAGTACGTGCGGGAGGCCTGGGAGTACGGCAATCTGTATTCCGTGCACCGGGGCCGCAGCCGCTTCATCGAGATCCTGCTGGTATTCGACTGGATGGCTGAACGCGAGGAGGTCAGGCGCCTCGGCTTCACGCTGCCGGACATTTCTTCCTTCCGCCGCTTTATGGAAACGGCGCCTGCCGTCAACAACGATACGATCCGCGCCGAGGCGGACAAGGGCGATCCGGTGATGGCGACGGTGCTGGCCTGGTCTCTGGAAAGCAACCAGCGCATCGCGGACATGGTGCACGGCATCCCGCCCTTTCCCGGCGTCAAGGAGAGCCTGGCGCGGCTCCGCGGCCGCGCGGACATCGCCATCGTGTCAGCCACCAATCCCCAGGCCCTGCGTCAGGAGTGGACGGAGCACGGCATGATCGGCGACGTGTACCGCCTCTGCTCCCAGGAGGACGGCACCAAGAAGGAATGCATCGCGCAGATGAAGCCGAACTACGAGCCCGGCCATGTGCTGATGATCGGCGACGCTCCCGGGGATCAGGAGGCCGCGCACAGCAACGGCGCGCTTTTCTATCCGATCCGGCCCGGCGACGAGGTCGACAGCTGGCAGGAATTCCTGGACGACGGCCTGGAACGCTTCCTGGCCGGCCGTTACGCCGGCGAAGCGGAGCAGGGATATATCGCCCGCTTCAGCGAGTGCCTGCCCGACACGCCACCCTGGGAGCACGTGCCTAAGGGAACCCCTGATTAATTCGGCGGACTCTCACTTCGCCATTGTCGCCTCACTGCGCTGCTTACGCAGCTTGCGAGGCTCTGTGGCTCATTGGGACTCCTCCCACCTTCATCGCCCACTGGGCGCGGTGGGATTCGTCCCATCTGGCACATGTCTAATCCGCTCTGATTTCGCCTCATTCCGATCGACGTAGCCTTGCATGTCATGCGCGGTGCGCGAGACGCTTGCGTCCCGCGGTGCGTGCGCGAATCAATTACGTCTCACTCCATACGGCTTCATCAGCCCAAATTATCCATGTACCATCTGACCACCTCATTTAATCAGTGTTTCCCTAATTTGTAACAAGCCTGGCTGGACGTCGGGTTTGCAATATTATTCAATTGAGGAGGAAAAACCATGAAAAAGCTTCTTTGTGCCCTGCTGCTACTCACGATCGTGCTGTCCAGCGTGCCCGTATTCGCTGAAGAGCCGGATACCAACAAGCTGGTGCTGTACACCTCTGCCGGCAAGTCTGAGTATGAGCTGATCACGAACGCGTTCAAGGAAAAGTATCCGAATATCGAAATCGAGATCGTTTCCGGCGGCACCGGCGACATGGCTGCCCGCATCCGCGCTGAGGCGGCTGCTCCCTATGGCGACGTCATGATGGGCGGCGGCAACACCATTTATCGCAGCATCGAAGACTGCCTGGTTCCCTACAGGAGCGCCGAAGCCGATAACCTTTTCAAGGAATTCATGCCGGAAGACGACCTCTTCACCCCCTGCTACATCAACGTGAACTCCATCATCGTCAACAAGACGCAGCTTGAAAAGCTGGGCGTCACCGTAGACGGCTGGGAGAGCCTCTGCAACCCCGCTCTGAGGGGCAAGGTTTCCTTCGCGAATCCCGCCGGCGCCGGTTCCGCGCTGGAAGCGGTGGTGAACATGCTGGCTGCCATGAGCCCCACCGGCAAGGTGGAAGACGGCTGGGACTATGTGACCCGCTTTGTTGAGAACCTGGACGGCAAGTTCGCGTCCGGCTCCTCTGCCGCCTACAAGGCTGTTGTGGAAGGTGAATATCCCGTCGGCATCTGCAACGAGGACAAGACCATCTCCTACATGAAGGACGGCGCGGATGTCTATGCCGTGTATGCCAAGGAAGGCATCACCCTGCGCTCCTCCAACATCGCGCTCATGAAGGGCGGCGCGAATCCGAAGAACGCGAAGCTGTTTATCGACTTCGTTGTGTCCAAAGAATGCCAGACCGCGATGGAAGCGGGCGTCAATACCCGTCCTATCCGCGGCGACGTGCCCATGACCACCGAAGGCCGTGTCAAGACCGAAGATATCATTCAGATCGCATACCCTGTTGTGGACTCCGATGAGATCAAGGCGCACTTCCAGGATATCGTAACTTCTTTCTGATGCGGATCAAACCGAATATTCCCTGATTGTGTTTACGCCTGCCGTCTTCTCTCCGGAGAAGGCGGCAGGCAAACAACTACTTTTACGGAGTGAAGAATTATGGCAGTAGCGATTCATATCAAGAACGTCATGAAAAAGTACGAGGATAACGTGGTCATCCGAAACCTGTCAGCGGACATGCAGCCCGGTGAACTGTTCACACTGCTCGGGCCTTCCGGATGCGGGAAAACGACACTGCTGAGGATGATCGCCGGTTTCAACTCGGTGGAGGCAGGCACCATCGCCTTTGATGACAAAGTTATCAACAATATCCCCGTGCACAAGCGGAATTTTGGCATGGTGTTCCAGAACTATGCGATCTTCCCCAATATGACGGTGTACCGGAACATCGAATACGGCCTGAAGAACAAGAAGCTGGACAAGCAGGAAATCAAACGCCGGGTCGAGGAGATCATGGAGACCGTACAGATCACCCAGTATAAGGATCGCTACCCGAACAAGCTCTCCGGCGGCCAGCAGCAGCGCGTGGCGCTGGCCCGCGCCATCGTGGTGCAGCCGCAGGTGCTGCTGATGGACGAGCCCCTTTCCAACCTGGACGCCAAGCTGCGCATCGAGATGCGCGAGGCGATCCGGGAGGTGCAGAAGAAGATCGGAATCACTACCGTCTATGTTACCCACGACCAGGAGGAAGCGCTGGCCATCTCCGACCGCATCGCCGTTATGAACAAGGGCGATATTCAGCAGATCGAAATGCCGGAGAACATCTACTCCCGTCCCTACAACACCTTTGTCGCTGACTTCATCGGCCACAGCAACCGCTTCCTGGGCACGGTGACGGGACAGGCCGACGGCGAGACCATGATCCACATGGAGACCGGGCTGCCGATCTCTGTGAGGAATGTCATGCCTGCCGCCAAGGGGACCGAAGTTCTTGTATACGTGCGCCCCGAGGAATTCATTTTCACCGACGCTGAGCATGGCATGAAGGCCACCGTGAAGGTCAAGCGCTTCCTGGGCAAGTATATCCACTACGTGGTGGACTGCGGTACCGGCAGGAACGTCGAGGTGACGGCGGACACCAGCAGCGCGGAGCGCATTCACCAGCCCGGCGAGACGATCTACCTGGGCATCAATGTCAACCGTGTGAACCTGTTCGACAAGGAGAAGGAGACGACCCTGCTGGAAGGGGTGGAAAGCCATGTTTAAAAAAGGCGTCCGCTTCGATTTCTGGGCCTTTGTCGGCCTGCTTTCCCTGATCTTCTTCGGATTGTTTCTGGTCATCCCCGTGATCCGGATGCTGGTTTTCTCCGTGCAGAAAGGGGACGCTGTTTTTACCTTTGATAATTTCGCGCGCTTCTTTTCCCGCAAGTATTATACGCGCGCCCTGGGCAACAGCATCAAGGTGGTCTCTGCCGCGACCCTGCTGGTCATGCTCATCGGCGTGCCGCTGGCTTACATCACCACCACCTTCAAGATCAGGGGCAACCGCCTCATCAACATCCTGATCGTCATTTCCATGCTGTCCCCGCCTTTCCTGGGCGCGTATTCCTGGATCCTGATGCTGGGCCGCAACGGTGAGATCACCCAATACCTGAACAAACTGGGCATCGAGCTTCCCAGCATTTACGGCTTCGGCGGCATCCTGCTGGTGTTCACTTTAAAGCTGTTCCCGTACATCTACATGTATACCAAAGGCGCGCTGAAGAAAGTAGACGCCTCCCTGGGCGAGGCTGCGGAAAGCCTGGGCTACCACGGCATCCAGAAAGTGCTCAAAGTCAGCCTGCCGCTGGTGCTGCCGACGATCCTTGCCGGCGCTACCATCGTGTTCCTGCGCGCGTTTGCCGATTACGGCACGCCGTACCTGCTGGGCGAGGGCTACAACACCATGCCCGTTATCGTCTATCAGGAATGGGTCAGTGAAACCGGCGCCAACGCGTCCTTTGCTTCCGCCGTGGCCATGATCATGATCGTCATCGCCGCTCTGGTTTTCCTGATCCAGAAATGGATCACCAGCCGGAAGAACTACACCATGAGCATGCTGAATCCCATTCAGCCCAAACAGCTCCACGGGATCCTCAACGTGCTTGCCCATGCTTATGTGTACCTGATCGTGGCGCTGGCGACGCTGCCGCAGATCTACATCATCCTGATCTCCTTCCGCAACACCAAGGGCGTCATGTGGGCGGAGGGCTACAGCTTCTCCAGCTATATCAATGTTTTCACCCAGTCCCTGAGCTCCATCCTGAATACCTTCGAGTTCGGCGTCATCGCCATCATCATCGTTGTCGTGCTGGGTACGCTGTTCGCTTATCTGACAGTGCGCAAGACCAATTTCTTTTCCAAGATCCTGGATGTCTTCATCATGTTCCCTTACGTCATTCCCGGTACGATTTTCGGCCTTCTCCTTCTGATGACCTACAATCAGCCCCCGCTGGTGCTGTCCGGTACGGCAGCCATCATTATCATATCCTATGTCATACGAAGGATGCCGTATACGGTCCGCTCCAGCGCGGCGATCCTCAGGCAGATCAGCCCGAGCATCGACGAGGCCTCGGCCAGCCTGGGCTACGGCTCCATGCAGACGTTCTTCAATGTGACCATGCCGGTGATGGTGCCGGGCGTCGTATCCGGCGCGATCCTGTCCTGGATCACGATCCTGAACGAGCTGTCCTCTACGCTGATGCTGTATGTGGGCCGTACGCAGACCATGACGGTCACCATCTTTCAGGAGATCAGCCGCGGCGGCTACGGAACGGCGGCAGCGCTCTCCACGATCCTGACCGTTACGATGATCACCTCGCTGCTGATCTTCTTCAAGATCACCAAGTCGGAGGATATCGACCTGTAGCCGCGTGACGCAAAGCGGGCCCGTCTTGTCCGGACGGGCCTGTTTTCTGCAATCTTGACACACTGCGTGATCGAAAATATAATGAAACTACAGAAAAAACGGGGAGGAATGCATTATGGAGATTCGTATCACAGCCACGCCGGAGGAGTTGGGACGCAGCGCCGCCCGCCACGCGGCTTATCTGCTGAATCAGGCGATCCGTGAGCGCGGGGAGGCGAGGCTGCTGCTCTCCACCGGCGCTTCGCAGTTTGAGACGCTTCAGGCCCTCGTCCGGGAGGACGTGCAGTGGAACAAAGTGACCATGTTCCACCTGGACGAGTATGTGGACCTGCCCGAGACGCATATCGCCAGCTTCCGTAAATACCTGAAGGAGCGCTTCATTTCCAAGGTGCCGCTGAAGGCTGCCTGGCTGGTGGACGGCACGCGGGAGGGCATCGCCCGCATTACCGAAGAGGTGCGCCGGGCGCCGATCGACGTGGGCCTGGTGGGCATCGGTGAAAATTCCCATATCGCCTTCAACGATCCGCCCGCCGACCTGAACACCAGGGAAGCTTATATCATCGTGAATCTTGACGACCGCTGCAAGCGCCAGCAGGTGGGCGAAGGCTGGTTTGCCACGGTGGACGATGTGCCGAAGCAGGCGGTCTCCATGACCGTGTACCAGATCCTTCAGTGCCGTACAATCCTCTCCTGCGTGCCGCACGCGGTGAAGGCGGACGCGGTATACAAGGCGCTGTACGTGCCTCAGGACGCCATGTCGCCCGCGGCGCAGCTGCGCTCCCATCCGGACTGGACGCTGTACGTCGACCGCTTTGCGGCTGAAAAGATCCTGACTGCCGGGCTGCGCTGGACGGAAGCATGACAACGCTGATCGAAAATGCCCGCCTGGTGCTGCCTGACCGGGTGACGGATCCCGGATGGCTGCTGATGGGCGGGGAGACCATCCTCAACCTCGGCGAGGGCCGTCCTTCCGCCGCCGCGGAGCGGCGCGTCGACGCCGAAGGCGCATACCTGACGCCCGGCCTCATCGACATGCACGTGCACGGCGGGGACGGCGCAGACTTCATGGACGCTACGGAGGACGCCTTTGAGCGCGTGGCGCGGGTGCACCTGCGCCACGGCACCACGTCCCTGCTGCCGACCACCATGTCGAGCTCCATGGAGGAACTGCTGGCGCTGATCGCCTGCTACCGGCGGGTGAAAGGGCATAAAGAGGGCATGCCGCACCTCCTGGGCCTGCACCTGGAGGGGCCTTTCCTGGCCGCCTCCCAGGCCGGCGCCCAGGATCCGAAATACCTCTATCCGCCGAAACCGGAGTATTACCTGCCCCTGCTGGAAGCAGGCGCGGGCGATATCCGGCGGGTATCCGCCGCGGTGGAACTGCCCGGCGCGCTGGAAATGGGGGACGAGCTCACCCAGCGCGGGATCCTTGCCGCCGTGGCCCACAGCGATGCGGAGTACGCGCAGGTGATGGCGGGCATGGCCCATGGCTACACGCACCTGACGCACTTCTATTCCGGCATGTCCGGACTGCGTCGCGTCGGCGCGTACCGCCGCCTGGGCCTGATCGAAAGCGCTTATCTGGAGGACGGACTGACGGTGGAGATCATCGCCGACGGCAAGCACCTGCCGCCGGAGCTGCTGCGCCTGATCGTCAAGGGCATCGGCATCCCCCGCATCTCCCTGATCACGGACGCCATGCGCGGCACAGGACTGCCCAACGGCAGCCGGGTGCGCCTTGGCAGTCTGGACAACGGCCAGATGACCGTCATCGAGGATGACGTGGCCTTCATGCCGGACCACTCCTGCTTTGCCGGCAGCGTCTGCACGGCGGACCGCTGCATCCGCACGATGGTCCGGCTGGCGGGGGTGAGCCTGCCCGAAGCAGTGCGCATGATGACGCTGAATCCCGCCCGCCTGCTGAAGCTGGAGGGCCGCAAGGGCGCGCTGTGCCGGGGCATGGACGCCGACCTGTGCCTGTTTGACGATACGCTGCATGTGCGGCGGGTGTTCGTCGGCGGCAGGGAAGCCTGACAGGAAGTACACAATGAAAGGGCCGCCGGTACAGCATCACGCTGTACGGCGGCTCTTGGTTCCATACTAATTCTCACCTAAAACATGCACATCTGTGGGCGGCTTTTGCGACATCTCAGCGTCAGCCGTCCTCACCGTATCTACGGATACGCTTTCGGACGTCTTCCTTGACCTGTCCCAAAATCCATCCCACATATGCACATTTATTTAGATGAGAATTAGTATTATTCGGATGTTTCGGTGCCTTTCAGGCCCTCTTCGTTCAGCTTCGGGCACTGGCGGCAGGGGGAGAGGAGGGCGGACGTGTCCAGCGTGAACTGCTGTCTGGACCAGGCGCAGATGTCCTGCAGCAGTGGGATGGCGCTTTCGCCCTTCTCTGTCAGGCAGTATTCCACGCGGGGCGGGATCTCGTTGAAGGCTTCCCGCCGGATGACCCCTTCCGTCAGCAGCTCCTGCAGCGCGCCGGTCAGGACGGCGTCCGTGATATCGCCCAGCTCGCTGCGGAGCTGGTGGAAGCGCAGGGGCTTGTGCTGGCTTAGGACGCAGAGGATCCGGGCTTTCCACTTGCCGCCGAAGACCCTCAGCCCGTATTCGAAGGGACAGCGCTGTACCTGCTCGATCTTCTTTTTGTATGTCATGCGGATCCTCCTGAAAGTTCATGCGGATCTGATATTGTCCGGAATCTGGCTGTTTGAAGCGGGTGATGCCCTGCCGAGGTCAGCCGGCGGTGCCCCGGCATCGTCTTCCCCGGGCGCTTTGCGCGGCATGTCCTTCCGGCAGCGTTTCATGGCCGGGACAGAGATGATTATATAATAAAAAAGCGAAAAATCAACATATAACTATTAAAATAAATAGTTGCAATTAATGTTGATATAAACATTGACTCGGGCGAAAAATCCGGTACAATAATAGTACTGGTATTCTACTGGTGAATAATACCGTAAGCAAAGGAGAGATATTTATGGAGAACATGAAGGAAATGAACCGCCGTGATTTCCTGCGCAAGGCCGGCAAGGCCGCTTTGGGCGCTGTCGCTGTCAGCAGCCTGCCTGTGCTGGCTGTGGCGGAAGAGAAGGAAGCCCCCGTATGGCCCTGGAAGTACGTGCCCCTGGATAAGGACGCCCTGCTGGAGCTCTGTTACAAGAAGTTCTATGAGTACGGCGGCTGCGGCGGCGGCTGCTTCGGCGGCATCATCGACATTTTCAGCGAGGTCACCGGATATCCCTACAACCAGATGACTCCCGGCCGCACCTGCGCGCTGATGGCGGGCGGCTTCGGCACCGGCACCCTGTGCGGCTCCCTGGGCGGCGCGCTGCTCTTCGTCGGCCTGGTCTGCCAGCCTGCGGACGCGGCTTCCATCCGCGACCAGCTGTTCGCCTGGTACCGTGAGCACAGCTTCCCGGAATACCAGCCGGAATACAAGTCCATCACCACCGTGGCCCATTCCGTCAACTGCGCGGATTCCGTGGGCACCTACATGGCCGCTACCGGCTACAAGATGGCCGATCCCGAGCGCAAGGCCCGCTGCGCGGCCGTGACCGCCGAGGTCGCCGTGAAGACCATCAGCCTGCTGAACGTGCTGTACGGCTATGAGGCCGCGGAGCCTGTGGCAGAGCCCGCCCCCGTGGAAGAAGCGGCCCTGGGCGCCAATGAGTACATCGGCACCGGCGTCAGTGAGATCGGCGGCGAAGTCAAGGTCAAGGTCACCATGGACGGCGACAAGATCGCGAAGATCGAAGTGCTGAGCCACAACGAGACCCCCGGCATCAGCGATCCTGCCTTCAAGACCATCCCGGACGCCATCGTCGCGGCCAACTCCACCCAGATCGACGCCGTTTCCGGTGCGACCAGGACCAGCGAAGCGCTGATCGCCGCCGTCAACGACGCCCTGTCCCAGATCAAAAAGTAAATCATCCTCGCAATTTTATGAGCCGGCCGGTTTTGCGGCCGGCTTTTCTGCTGCCGGAAAACGGGCGTAAGCGGCGCTCTGCTCCCGTGCGCTGCCCCTTGATATTCCATCCCAAATCAGATATAATGTGTTCCGGACCCGGAAAAAGCCGGGTCTTGAGCAGTGTACCCTGTGAGCGGCGGGGAAGCCTGGCGCTCCTCTTTATTATTGGTTTTCTTTTTCCGCGCGGCAAAGGAGCTTTGGATGTCGGAGGAGATCATCGTCCTGAAGGACGTATGCTACAAGTATGAGGACGCGGCGCGCAACGCGGTGGATCACGTGGATCTGGCGGTGCGGCGCGGCGAGATGACCGCGGTGCTGGGCCGCAACGGTTCGGGCAAGTCCACCCTGGTCAAGCTGATGAACGGCCTGATCCTGCCGGACAGCGGTACGGTGCTGACCGACGGCATGGATACCCGGGACGAATCAAAGGTGTGGGATATCCGCCAGCGGGCGGGCATGGTGTTCCAGAATCCGGACAACCAGCTGGTGGCCACCGTGGTGCGGGAGGACGTGGCTTTCGGCCTTGAAAACACCGGTGTTCCGTCCGCGGAGATGCCTGAGCGCATCGACGCCGCCCTCAAGGCGGTGAATATGCTGAAATACGCCGAACGCGCGCCGCACCTGCTGAGCGGCGGCCAGAAGCAGCGCGTCGCCATCGCGGGCATCCTGGCCATGCGCCCGGATATCATGCTGTTCGACGAAGCCACCGCCATGCTGGATCCCCGGGGCCGCAAGGAGGTCTTCAACACCGTCAAGGAACTGAACCGCGAGGGCATGACCGTGGTGTGGATCACCCACTTCATGGAAGAGGCCGCACTGTGCGACACCGTGCATATCATGCACGACGGCGCGGTGGTGCTCTCCGGCACGCCCCAGGAGGTGTTCTCGGACAGGGAGCGGCTGCAGCCCTGGCGGCTGGACGTACCGCCCATGGCCGCGCTGGCCCAGCGCCTGCGGGCATCGGGCGTGGCCCTGCCGGAAGGCATCCTGTCCATCGATGATATGACCAGGGAGGTGGAAGCGCTTGCAGCTCACCTTTGAACACGTAACGCATACCTACCAGGCGGGCAGTCCCTTCCAGGCCACCGCCATCAGGGATATCAGCCTGACCGTCAGCGGCGGCGAGTTCGTCGCGCTGATCGGGCATACTGGCTCGGGCAAATCCACCCTGGTCCAGCATATGAACGCCCTGCTGACGCCCTCCGAGGGCCGCGTGACGCTGGACGGGCGGGACATCAACGAAAAAGGCGTCTCCAAGCGGGCGGTCCGCCAGCGCATCGGCCTGGTGTTCCAGTACGCGGAGACGCAGCTCTTCGAGGAGACCGTCGCCAAGGACGTGGCCTTCGGGCCGAAAAACCTGGGCCTTTCGCCTGAGGAGACAGATACCCGCGTCCGGGAGGCCATGGAGCGCGTGGGCCTGTCCTACGCAGACCTGGCGGAGCGCTCTCCCTTCGAGCTTTCCGGCGGTCAGATGCGCCGGGTAGCCATCGCGGGCGTCATTGCCATGCGCCCGGAAATGCTGGTGCTGGACGAGCCTGCCGCGGGCCTGGACCCCCTGGGCCGCCGGGAGATCATGGACCTGATCCGCGGTTTCCACCAGGCGGGGACCACTGTGGTGATGGTGTCCCACAGCATGGACGACGTGGCGGAGAACGCCAGCCGCATCATCGTGATGGAGCAGGGTCAGGTGACCATGGACGGTACGCCGGAAACGATTTTCGCGGATGCGGAACGCCTGGTGGCCCTGGACCTGGACGTGCCCCAGACCTGCCGGCTCTCCCTGGCGCTCAGAAAGCAATGGCCCGACTTCCCCATGTGTGTGCGGGCCGACGAGGCCTATGAAGCGCTGCTTGCGCGGCTAAAGGGAGGGAAGGCCCATGCTTGAAAATATCACCCTCGGGCAGTATTACCCCCTCAAGAGCCCCGTCCACGCCCTGGATCCGCGGGTCAAGATCCTCCTGCTGGTCGCCTATATCACGGCTGTTTTCCTGGTTCCCGACCTGACGGGCTTCATCCTCATCACCCTGTACCTGGCGGTGGCCTGCAAGCTGTCGAAGCTGCCCTTCCGCCTGCTCATCAAGGGCCTGAAGCCCCTCAGGATGATCCTGATCTTCACCTTTATCCTGAACCTGTTCTTTACCGGCGGGGAGACGGCGCTGCTGAATCTGGGCTTCGCCACGCTGACCAGGGAGGGCCTGCTCAATGCCATCCGATACAGCCTGCGCCTGATCTTCCTGGTGCTGGGCTCCAGCCTGCTGACGCTGACCACCGCGCCGGTGACCCTCACCGACGGCCTGGAGCGCCTGCTCTCGCCGCTGAAGGTGATCCACTTCCCCGCTCACGAGATGGCCATGATGATGACCATCGCCCTGCGGTTCATCCCCACGCTGCTGGAGGAGGCCGACAAGATCATGAAGGCCCAGTCCGCCCGCGGCGCGGACTTTGAGTCCGGCAAGCTGTTCGACCGGGCCAGGGCCATGGTGCCGCTGCTGGTGCCGCTGTTCGTCAGCGCCTTCCGCCGGGCCGGGGATCTGGCCATGGCTATGGAGGCCCGCTGCTACCACGGCGGCGAAGGCCGCACCCGCCTGCACGTATTGAAGGTGCAGAAGCGGGACTGGATCGCCATCCTGGTCACCGCCGTCCTGATCGTCCTTGTGGTGCTCGAGCCGCGGTTCGTTCCCTGGCACGTATGACGCGGCGCTATCTGCTGACCGTCGCCTATGACGGCACGGCCTACTGCGGCTGGCAGGCGCAGAAAAACGGCCCCAGCGTGCAGGAGACCCTGGAGGAGGCCCTTTCCCGCCTGCTGGGGCACTTTACCCGGGTGACCGGCGCGAGCCGGACGGACGCGGGGGTCCACGCCCTGGGCCAGCGCGCGCATTTTGACGCCGACACGGGCATTCCGGCCGAAAAGCTGCCCTTTGCCCTGAATACCATGCTGCCGCCGGACGTGCGCGTCACCGCGGGCCTGCTGGTGCCCGATACGCTGCACGCGCGGTTCTCCGTGGAGGAGAAGACCTACACCTACCGCATCCACAACGCGCCTCACGCCAGCGCCCTGTACCGGAACCTGACCGCCCACGTGCCCGTGACCCTGGACGACCGGCTGATGCACGGGGCTGCCCAGGCGCTGGCGGGTACCCATGATTTCGCGGCCTACTGCGCCGCCGGAGGCTCCGCCAAGACCACCGTCCGCACCATCCGGCAGATCGCCGTTTCCCGGGAGGGGGAGCGGGTGACCCTCACCGTCACCGGCAACGCCTTCCTGTACAACATGGTGCGCATCATCGCCGGCACCCTCATCGACGTGGGCCACGGCAAGCTCCCGCCTGAGTGCCTGCAGACTGCCCTCACGACCCTCAACCGCCTGGACCTGGGCGTCACGGCGCCGGCCAACGGCCTGGAACTGACGGAAGTGAAATACCCGGAAGAGAGGCTGAGGATGCCTGGCCAGGGGGAATGAAAGTATGACGGACCCGGATTCGTTGGATTCGGGGCCGTTTTTATTTTGAGCATTTTTTGTTTGGAGAAAAGGAAAGAGTGGAGTTTGGAGAGTGGAGAGTGGAGTTGGAAGTGAGGAATGAAGGAGTCAGGAGTGAGATAATGACGCGGAACCGGCAGACTGTGTAGCGGCATGCGCAGGCGCCGCCGCTACATATTGTCCTTAAGGATTGCAGCGATGTTGATTAACAGGAATCATACATTATGCGAAAGTACTGATGCGTGTTGAGATGCAGAAGGTATATGGCGTAGCGGCGGAAATGATGTCCCGGGGAGCCTTATAAATCTGTCGGACATCATTATGGTACTCCTTTTACCGTACCCTTATGTGTCATTCTGAATTACGCCGGCTTCTCCGGCCGTATGGACGCGGGATGGGTTTTGTGCTACAATACATCCATCAAAAGATGAGCCCGGTACGTCGGGAAGGATGGAGCCCATGAGAATTTCGTTTGATCTGGACGAAGTGCTGTTCGTGAACCCGCAGAAGTACGAAACGGAGAAGCCGCTCCGCTTTCCCATGAACCGCCTGTTCCCCGAGCGGCTCCGGAAGGGGACGGTCCGGCTGATCCACGAGCTGCAGAATCGCGGGTTCGAGGTGTGGGTATACACCTCATCTTATCGCACGGAACTGTATATCCGGGCGCTGTTCCGGAATTACGGCGTACGCTTCGACCATATCGTGAACGGCGCCAGGCATCAGGCGGAGATCCAGGGAAAGCGCAAGGATCCCGTGCCCACCAAGGTGCCGGGGTTTTACCACATCTCCCTGCACATCGACGACGAGAACTCGGTGATCCAGAACTGCCGGATGAGCGGCGTCCGTGCCATGCGGGTATTCGAGCCTGACAGCCAGTGGGCAGAAAAGATCCTTGCCGAGGCCGTCAGGATAAGGCGGATGGAAGAGCAGGCGGACAAGCCGGGAAAGGAGGCACGCTGATGAAAATGGCGGAAGTTTCAGCGGAAATGCTGGAGGAAAAGATGCGCTTCGCGGAGAAAATGCTTGAAAAAGCAGGCGCGGTTCCCCTGGAGATCAACCAGAAGAACCGCGAGATCCTGAATCAGCGCCAGACCTATTTGTATGAGAATACCTATTACCGGATCGACCACGCGGCGTTTGACGGCGAGGCCTTCCTGATCGTCAGCTGCATCGATATCGAAAAATATGCCGCCATCGGCCTGATGGAGGACGTGGAGGCGATCCCGCTGGACGCCTCCGAAACGCAGATCGAAGCGTCGGTCAGGCACGCTCTGGGGATCGCGGACGGCTGATCAGTAGGGGCTGTCGAATTCCCGCTCGGCTTTGGCTACGGCGTCGGCCAGGGACATGCCCGCGAAGTGCTGCGCACCCAGGTTGCGGCCGGATTTCCTGTCGTCCGCGAAAACGCCCGCCACGATGCCGGGGATGGCGCTTTCCGGCGCGTTTGGCGCGTGGCTGCCGCCCAGGTCGGTGCGGCACCAGCCCGGATCGGTCAGGTTGATCATCACGTCCGTGCCGTTAACCTTGGAGCCCAGGTCGATGGTGATCTTGTCCAGGGCGGCCTTGCTGGCGGAATAGCCTGCCTGGCACACGTCCAGCGCGATGCCGCTGGTGGTGTTCAGAATGCGGCCGGTGCCCTTCGCGATCATCTTCGGCATGAAATGGTAGCAGATCATGGCCGGGGCGATGGTGTTTACGCGGAAGCTGATTTCATAGTCTGAAACGGGCGTTTCAAAGTATACCGTCCGGTAGGCGATCTGCAGGCCCGCGTTGTTCAGCACGATGTCCACGTCCACGCCCAGGCGGTCGATCTCGTCCAGCATCTGCCGCACCGCGTCCAGGTCGTTCAGGTCCGCCTCCACGGCATGGGCTTCCACGCCGAGGGCTTTGACTTCCCCGAGGATTTTTTCCGTATGGGCGAGGCTGCGACTGTGCAGGATCAGGTTGCAGCCCTGCTCGGCCATGAATTTCGCGGTCAGATAACCGATGCCCCGCGCCGCGCCGGTGATCAGCGCCCATCTGCCTTTGACTTGATACATGTTTTCCATCTCCTTCATCTTGATGTGAACATCATATCATACATTGACAAAAAAAGATACAAAAAACAGTGGCTGCCGTGGATAAACCGCGGCAGCCACTGGCTGTTCAGCAAAGGTATTACTTGACAGCGTTCATGAAGAGCTTCTCACCGGTGGCATAGGTGGTCACGCCCTTGATTTCGGGGATGCAGATCCAGGTGGTGGCATAGTAGTAGACGGGGATGCAGCAGGCTTCATCGCCCACAGCCAGCTTCTCAGCCTGGTGCAGCAGAGCGAAGTGCTCAGCCAGATCGGTGGTGGCGGCAGCCTTCTCCATCAGAGCGTCGAATTCGGGGTTGTTGTAGAAGGTGGAGTTGTTGCCGGAGTAGCTGGTGAACAGGTCCAGCAGGTTGGACGGATCGCCGTAGTCAGCCACCCAGCCGTCACGGGCCAGGGTGTGCTCGCCGTTGCGGCGCGCAGCCAGGAACACGTTCCACTCCATCTGCTCGATCTCGATGTTGATGCCCAGGTTCTCTTTCCACATGTAAGCGAGCGCTTCAGCAGTGGGAACGTGCACGCCGGAGACGTTGGTGCAGTAGGGGATGGTGGGGAAGCCTTCGCCGTTGGGATAGCCGGCTTCAGCCAGCAGTTCCTTCGCCTTGGCAATGTTGGCCTGATAGTCGCTGCGGTCGATCACGGTGTCGAAATCGCCGAAGTCGGAGCCGTCGTTGGTGAAGAAGCCGCCGCCGACGAAGTCGGTCGCGGGCAGATAGGTGCCCTGGGTGACCACTTCAGACAGATAGATGGGATCGATGGCCAGCTGCAGAGCCTTGCGGACGCGGACGTCATCGAAGGGAGCCTTCTTGTTGTTGATGTTGACATAGTAGGTGCCCAGCTGCGGCTCGGTCTGGAACAGGCCTTCAGCCTTCACAGCGTCGAGCTCTTCGGTGGGATAGTCGTCGCACCAGTCGAGCTCGCCGGCACGCATGGCAGCCAGCTTGGCGTTCGGGTCGGTGATCAGCTTGAAGCAGATGCGCTTGCAGACGACCTGCTCCGCGTCATAATAAACGGGGTTGGGAACCATGACGATTTCTTCGTCCATGGTGTAGCTCTCCAGCTTGTAGGGGCCGTTGCCGATCAGGGTCTCGGGAGAGGTGGTCCAGGCGTCGCCATTGGCTTCGATGATGTCCTTGCGGACGGGGTAGTAGGTCGGGAAGGCCATGATCTCCAGGAACCAGGCGCAGGGCTGGACCAGGGTGAGCTCGATGGTCTTGGTGTCGATGGCTTTGACGCCCAGCTCATCCACGGGCTTCGCGCCGGTGGAGATGTCCAGACCGTTCAGCAGGTACTTGCCCATATCGCCGGCGTAGGGGGCGGCGGTTTCCGGATCCACAAGGCGCTTCATGGTGTACACGAAGTCCTCGGCGGTCAGATCCTGGCCGTCGGACCATTTCGCGTCATCACGAATGTGGAAGGTGTATACCAGGCCGTCTTCGCTGACAGTGTAGTTGTCGGCGGCGCCCAGCACGATGCCTTCGCCGTTCCAGCCATACTTCATCAGGCCTTCGAAGAGGTGCTTGATGTAGTTGGAGCCGTCAGAAGCGGAGTTCTTCTGGGGGTCCAGGGTTTCGGGCTGAGAACCGATGCAGACGTTGATGGTCTGGACATCTTCAGCGGAAACCAGGCTGATCATGCCGGTCATCATTACCAGCGCCAGCACAAAAGCTAACAGTTTCTTCATGGGGTTTCCTCCTTTTTATTTTGTAAAACGTCTGAAAGACGGTTTACTTGCTCGTCTGGATGCCGAGGTCATTCGCCACCTTGTGGCATGCGCAGGTGTGGCCGGGCTCCACGGTGATGGTTTCCGGGCGCTTGCTGCGGCAGAGCTCGGTGGCGTAGGGGCAGCGGGTATGGAACTTGCAGCCCTTCGGCGGGTTGATGGGGCTGGGGACTTCGCCTTCCAGCACCACGTGCTTCCTGCTGCGGCTCACGTCCGGATCCGGGATGGGGATAGCAGAGAGCAGGGCCTGGGTATAGGGGTGCATGGGCTTTTTATAGAGACTGTTTGCCTCGCAGACCTCCACCAGGCTGCCCAGGTACATGACGCCCACCCGCTGGGAAATGTGCCGCACCACGTTCAGGTCGTGGGCGATGAACAGATAGGTCATGCCCAGCTTGTGCTGAAGTTCCATCAGCATATTGATGACCTGCGCCTGAATGGACACGTCCAGCGCGGAGATCGGCTCGTCGCAGACCATGAAGTCCGGACGCAGGGCCATGGCCCGGGCAATGGACACGCGCTGGCGCTGGCCGCCGGAGAACTCGTGCGGATAGCGGTTCATGTGCTCGCTGTTCAGGCCGACAAGGCCCAGCAGCTCCAGGATGCGCGCCTGGCGCTCTTCCTTGCTGGCGCATACGCCGTGGATGTCCAGGGGCTCGGCCACGATGTCGCCGACGGTCATGCGCGGATCCAGGGAAGCGTAGGGATCCTGGAAAACGATCTGCATGCGTTTGCGCAGGGGGCGCATGTTCGCGTGGGTGATGTCCTCGCCGTCCAGGAAGATCTGGCCGGAGGTCGGCTCGTGCAGGCGCAGGATGGCGCGGCCGATGGTGGATTTTCCGCAGCCGGATTCGCCTACCAGGCCGAAGGTCTCGCCCTTCTGGATCGAGAAGGAGACGTCGTCCACCGCGTGCACGACGCGGGGCTTGGTGAAGAGGCTGCCGCCGACTTCAAATTCCTTGACGATGTGACGCGCTTCAAAGAGAGGCTGCCCGCTCAATTCTTCTGCACCTCCTCTGCGCTGTCAATGGCGTGGAGCCAGCAAACGGATGTGTGTCCCTCGCCGATCTGGAAGGTCGGGGGCTGTTCGTTCAGGCAGACCCGCATGCACTTCTCGCAGCGCGGCGCGAAAGCGCAGCCCTTGGGCAGGGCCAGCAGGTCCACCGGGGTGCCCTCGATGGGCTCCAGGGGCTTGGAGCCGTCGCTGTCCAGCCGGGGCAGGCAGCGCAGCAGGCCCTGGGTATAGGGGTGGGAAGGACGGTAGAAAATATCGTCGATGCTGCCGCGCTCCACGATGCGGCCGGCGTACATGACGATGACCTCGTCGCAGATGTCGGATACGATACCCAGGTCATGCGTGATCAGGATGATGGCCGCGTTGATCTTGGTGCGGAGCTCCTTCATGAGCTCCAGAATCTGGGCCTGAATGGTCACGTCCAGGGCGGTGGTGGGTTCGTCGGCGATCAGCAGCTTGGGGTCGCACAGCAGCGTCATGGCGATCATCGCGCGCTGGCGCATGCCGCCGGAGAACTCGTGCGGGTACTGCTTCATGCGCTGCTCGGGGTTGTTGATGCCCACCAGCTTGAGCATTTCGACGCTGCGGGCCCAGGCCTGCGCCCGGGTCATGGTGGTATGGCGGCGCAGGGTCTCCACCAGCTGTTCGCCGATGGTGAACACCGGGTTCAGGCTGGTCATGGGATCCTGGAAGATCATGCCGATCTCTTTGCCGCGAACGGCCTGGATCTCCTGCTCGTTCATGGCCAGGATGTCGCGGCCGTTGAAGGTGATGCTGCCCCCGACGACGCGGCCGGGGTAGGCCAGCAGCTGCATCAGGGCGCTGACGGAAACGCTCTTGCCGCTTCCGGATTCGCCCACGATGCCCAGCACCCGGCCCTCGTCCAAGTCATAGGTGACGCCGTTGACGGCCTTGACTTCACCCGCGGGGGTGAAGAAAGAGACCTTCAGGTCATTTATTTCAAGAAGATGTTCGCTCACTGATGTATGTCCCCCTTAGTTCCGCATCTTGGGATCCAGCGCGTCGCGCAGGCCGTCGCCCAGCTGGTTCATCGCTAGGATGATCAGGGCGAGCACAGCCGCGGGGATGAACAGGCGGTAGGGCGCTGTCTGGAAGCCGTTGAGCGCGTCGTTGACCAGCGAGCCCAGGGAGGCCATCGGGGCGCTGACGCCCAGACCGATAAAGCTCAGGAAGGATTCCGTGAAAATAGAGGAAGGGATCTGGAAGGTCGTGGTGACCACCACGGTGCCGATGCAGTTGGGCACCAGGTGCTTGCGGATGATCCAGCCGCCGCTGCCGCCCAGGGCGCGGGAGGCCGTCACGTATTCGGAGTTCTTCAGTGCCAGGATCTCGCCGCGCACCATACGGGCCATGCTGACCCAGTACAGCAGCGCGAAGGTGACGAAGATGCAGATGAGGCCCGTGCCCACCGTGCGCAGCGCGTCCAGATGGCCGGCGTCAAAGAGCCTCTGGAGCGGCTCCTTGAGGACGATGTTCAGCAGGATGATGATCAGCACCGTGGGGATCGAGTAGATGATCTCGCAGATGCGCATCATCACGATGTCGGTCACGCCGCCGGCGAAGCCGGAGATCGCGCCGTAGAGCACGCCGATGATGACGATGAACAGGGTGGAGACGACGCCGATGACCAGCGAGATCCGGGTGCCGATCATGACGCGCACGCAGAGGTCGCGGCCCAGGTTGTCCGTGCCGAAGGGATGGAAATATTCGCTGTTGACGACCGGCGCCAGGCGCTCATGGCCGCGGATCTGCTGGTCATAGGAATAGGGCATCAGCAGCGGGCCGACGAAGGCGAAGAGCACGATCAGCAGGATGATCGCCAGGCTGACCATGGCGACTTTGTTGGCCCTGAAGCGCCGCATGGCGTCCTGCCAGTAGGTGATCGATTCCCGCATCATGATCAGCTGTTCCCGCTCCTCTTTGGTGGCGGGGATCATCATTTCGGGGGTCAGCTTGACGCGGAACGGGTCGAGTACCGGCTTCGGGGGCAGTTTCATATTGTTGTTCTGCTTGTTATCCATTGATGCCACCCCCTCTTATTCGTATTTGATGCGCCGGTCGATGACGCCGTACAGCAGGTCGACGACGAGGTTCATAAGCACCAGCAGCGCCGAGTAGAAGAGCGTGACGCCCATGATCAGCGGGTAGTCACGGTTGTTGATGGATTCCACGAAGAACTTGCCCATGCCCGGGATGGTGAAGATCTTCTCGATAACGAAGCCGCCGGTCAGGATGCCCGCGGTCAGGGGTCCCAGGTAGGTGACGATGGGCAGGATGGCGTTGCGCAGGGCGTGCTTGAACAGCACGGCGTTCTTGCGCAGGCCCTTGGCGCGCGCTGTCTTGATGTAGTCCTGCCGGAGCACGTCCAGCATGCTGGAGCGCATCAGACGCGCGATATAGCACATGGGGTTGAAGGAAAGGGCGAGGGCGGGCATGATATAGTGCTTCCACGTCTTCAGGCCCAGCGTGGGCAGCCAGCCCAGCTTGACGCCGAAGAAGAACAGCAGCACTGTCGCCATCACGAAGTTCGGCACCGCGATGCCCAGGTTAGCAACGAACATCACGGTCCGGTCAAGTATCTGATTGTGCCTGAAAGCGGCGACAATGCCCACCGGGATACCGATGACCACGGCCAGCAGGATGGCGACCACGCCGACGCCGGCGGAAACGGGGAATTTCTCAGCCAGGATCTGATTCACCGTAAAGCCGATGCGCTTGTAGCTGTCGCCCAGATCCAGGCGAACCAGGCGCTGGAGATACATCCAGTACTGTTCGAGGATGGGTTTATCCAGGCCGTATTTGCTTTCCATCATTGCTACGGTCTTGGCGCTGGCACGCTCTGTATTGAAAGGACCGCCCGGGATCACGTTCATCAGGAAGAACGTAATGGTCGCGATCACGAACAGTGTCAGCAAGGATGAAAGTATACGCCGAATTACGAATTTTGCCAAAAAAATCACCTACTATTCATGATACAAACATTTATTATACTTATTTTGGCTCTCGCGTCAAGCATTTTGTCATTTAAAGCGAAAAAAGATACAAAATATGTACAAATATGCAGGATTTGATCCGGATTATGCAAAACGGGCGAAATCCGGCGCCGAGAATCATTTCTTCTGCGTCTTCTCTTCCGCTTCCATCCGGTCGAGGACGCGGCGAACGTCGTCCATCGTCACCCCGGGGGGCAGCGCCGTTTCCGGCTCTGCCGGGACAGTCTTCCGCTCCGGCGGGGCGTTCCGCTTGCGGATCGCTGCAAACAGGAGCAGCCCGTCGATCAGGCAGCACAGGACGCCGAAGACCAGGCAGGCCGTCTGCTCGACATAGCGGCTGATCTCAAGGGACGGCCGCAGCCAGAAAAGGCACCATATGAGGCTGAAGAACAGCGCCGCGGCGGGCAGGCCCAGGCCCGGCCGGCTTCTGTGGTCCGAAGAGGCGCTGCCGGAGGCGCGCACGAGGAGGATCAGGGACAGCGCCAGCGCCGGCAGCCCGAAGGGGCCGATGCTGCCGAACAGCGGCCCCACGGCGCCGAAATCCTTCCGGCAGGCATTTATAAAGGAAAGGACGTACATCGTCATCATACGGTCCGAGTAGCGGGAAAGCACATCCGGCAGCCGCTCGAGCATGTTCAAAGTGTACCTCATGGGATCCTCCCGTTTGCTTTTTATCGCTGTTCACACAGCATTATAGCAGAAAACACGGGCCTTGAAAAGCGCGGGTTTTTCCGGTGCCGCACACGAAACATTTTCCTTGCCAAATCGCCGCTTCTTCTGTATAATAGCGCCTGAACGGGGAGCACGGTCCGCATGGACGGCACAGAGAGCGCGCCGCGGCTGAAAGCGCGCATGAGCGGACGGTACCCGCCCCGGGATCATTCCGTAAAAAGCGGACGGCTCGTCCCCGTTACCGGGCGGGAAAGCGGGCGCATATGCATGTGCCAAGCAAGGTGGTACCGCGAAGCAAGCTTCGTCCCTGCGTGAGGGACGTTTTTTTGTGTCAAGCGCGGGCTTTCAATTTTATGTAAGAGGAGATACAGTCATGGCGGACAAGAAGCAGGAATTCGTAACTCACATCACCCCCCGGGACAAGGACTTTTCACAGTGGTACACGGACGTGGTCACCATGGCTGACCTGATGGACTACACGCCGGTGCGCGGCTGCATGGCCATGAAGCCTTACGGCAACCGCATCTGGGAGCTGATCCGCGAGGGCCTGGACCGGCGTTTCCAGGAGACCGGGCACGAGAACGTATCCATGCCCATGCTGATCCCGGAAAGCCTGCTGCTCAAGGAAGCGGAGCACGTGGAAGGCTTTGCCCCCGAAGTGGCCTGGGTGACCCAGGGCGGTACGGAGAAGCTGCAGGAGCGGCTGGCCGTGCGCCCCACCAGTGAGACCATTTTCTGCACCATGTTCGCCAAGTGGGTGGAGAGCTGGCGCGACCTGCCCCTGAAATACAACCAGTGGTGCTCCGTCATGCGCTGGGAAAAGACCACCCGCCCCTTCCTGCGCACGGCTGAGTTCTGGTGGCAGGAAGGCCATACCGTGCACGCCACCGCCGAGGAATCCCAGGAAGAAACCATGACCATGCTGAACGTGTACCGCGATTTCGCGGAGCAGGAGCTGGCCATGCCCGTGTTCTGCGGCCAGAAGTCCGAGAAGGAGAAGTTCGCCGGCGCCCGCGCCACCTACTCCATCGAAGCCATGATGCAGGACGGCAAGGCCCTGCAGGCCGGCACCTCCCACAACTTCGGCACCAACTTCACCGTGCCCTTCGACGTCAAGTACCTGAGCAAGGACGGCAAGCTGGAATACTGCCACGAGACCAGCTGGGGCGTATCCACCCGCCTGATCGGCGCCATCATCATGACCCACGGCGACGAGCGCGGCCTGAAGCTGCCCCCCGCCATCGCGCCTTACCAGGTGGTGCTGGTGCCTGTCGCCGCGCACAAGGGCGGCGTGCTGGAAAAGTGCGCCGAGGTCGCCGCTGAACTGCGGAAGGCCGGCCTGCGCGTGAAGCTGGACGACCGCGACAACGTGTCCCCGGGCTTCAAGTTCAACGAGTGGGAGCTCAAGGGCGTGCCCGTCCGCGTGGAGATCGGCCCCCGCGACATCGAGAAGGGCGCGGCCATGGTCTGCCGCCGCGACAACTTTGAAAAGGCATCGCTGCCCCTGGAGGGCCTCGCCGAAGCGCTGAAGGCCATGATGGACGACATCACCGCCAACATGTTCAGGATCGCGGACGAGTTCCGCAAGGCCCACACCAGGGACGTGTTCAATATGGACGAGCTGGGCGAACAGGTCAACGGCGGCTATGCCCGGGCCATGTGGTGCGGCGACCAGGCCTGCGAGGACGAGATCAAGAACCGTTTCTCCGCCACCTCCCGCAACATGCCCTTCGACCAGACTCCCATCGGCGACACCTGCGTCTGCTGCGGGAAGAAGGCCAATAAGGTCATGTACTTCGCGAAGGCGTATTAATCAACTGGTAGCCGGTTCTCTGTTGTTGTGCCGAGAACCGGCTACTGACTTTGTATAGATTGATTCTATTGGTGTGTTGACAATTTGATTTTCCTGGAGGTGATGATGCATGGTCATTAGCTGCAAGATGTGCGGTGGCGACTTAGTATTCAATCCAGGAGATACGTATGGCAATTGCTTACACTGTGGCCGGACATCGACTTTACCAAAGATCGCTGACAACGACACAAGTCGGTTAAATCTTTATAGACTGGCAAACGCTTTTCTGATTTCGGGTGAATACGAAAAAGCAGAAAGTGCATATGAGGATATTCTTAAAATGGACCCTGATGAGGCAGAAGCTCATTGGGGCAGATTGCTGTGTAAATTTGGTGTTGAATATGTTGAAGACCCGTCAACACGACGCAGAATCCCAACATTGAATCGTATGTCAAAAATCTCGGTATTAGCCGACATAGATTTTGAAATTGCAAAAAAGAATGCCCGGGATTCGATCAGTAGGAGCATTTATCAGCAAGACGCTGAAGAAATCGCTTCTATCCAAAGACAAATACTCAAATTAAAAACTGACGGAAAACCATTTGATGTATTTATATGCTACAAAGATAAAGATGGCAGTGAACGTAGAACAGAAGATAGTGAGATAGCTGAAGAAATCTATAAAGTACTGACAAATAGGGGCTTACACGTCTTTTTTTCACGTGAGACTCTAAAAAATGCCGCAGGTGTTCAGTTTGAGCCCATTATTTATGCTGCAATAAGCACTGCCAGAATAATGATCGTTGTTACAACTAACAAAGATTATGTTAGTAAAGAATCTGCCTGGGTATATAATGAATGGAATCGATATCTGAAAAGAATGAATGTTGGAACTCAGTTATTGATCCCGTGTTATAAAGGAATCCCCATTGAAGAATTACCCGAGGAATTGAAAGCTTTCCAATCTTACGATATTGGCAGTGTTACATTCCTAGAGCAGTTATTAGAACAGGTAAATAATTTTTTAAACATAAAGAATAAGGACACTCAAACGGATAATAAGCAAGTAAATCCGTCATCAATGAATATGGCAAATCGTGCCATGCTTGCATTAGAAGAATCTGATTTTAAAACCGCAGCGCAATTTGCTGAACAAGCATTAAACCTTGATGCATTCAATGGTTATGCTTACTTATGCAAGTTGTTAATTGAATATCAATTGCAAAAACCAGAGCAACTTGCAAATTTGAAAACACCTCTTGATAAGTCAATAAACTATCAACGCGCTATCAGATATAGTGACGACTCTGTTAGAAAACCTCTCATTGAAATGAATGAAAGGATTGTTCTGCGCAACAAACAGATTATTGAAGAAAGAAACAGAAGAAAGAAAATACTTAATGATGCAGAAACTAAATTACTTTCAGCAGAAACGCTATCTGAGATAAATGATATAATGCGCCAACTCAAAAGCATTAGTGATTTTGAAGGCGTAAATGATGTCTTATCACAGTGCGAAAATAAGAAAGCACGTTATTATGAAAAACAGTATTCATTGGCCACTTCATTACAGCAAAGAAAGGATTATAGTGCAGCCCTTAAAACGTATAGTACTATTCTGGGTTACAAAGATACAACGCAAAGAATAGAATTTTGCAAAAAGGAAATTCAAAGAATTAGCGAAGCGGAAAAAATCCTAAACGAAAGAAAAAGAGTAACAAAAGACCTAATTACAAGAGGTAATGAAGCATTAAAAAAGAAGGATTTTGAAACTTCAAGACTCTTTTTTGAACAAGTACTGACCAGTCAACCAAAGCATAATGATGGTTCCCTTGGCTTACTCTTTTCATTGCTAAGGGTTAGAAATTTTGATGAATTAGCTGGTTTATATGCTCCATTTGATAATGTAAAAGAGTATAATCAGCTAATAAATAACTGTAATGATATTCAGCAAATGGCCATTGACCAATGTTTGAAAAAAATAAAACAACGCAATGAGAATGAAAAGAAACGAATTGTAGTAAACAATGCAAAAAAGGCTTTAGAAAGCGCTACTACTATAGAAGAATGCCGAGAAATCCAAGAACAAATTGAACCACTTGCTGATTTCGAAGGCGTTAGGTCTGTTATTACTGACTGTGATATAAAGATCAACAGGATAAAGAGTGAAGAATACTTATCAGCATACAGATTAGAAGTACAGGAAGAATGGGATAAGGCCATTGAGATCTATAAAAGACTTGAAGGTTATAATGATTCTGCAGAACGCATAGTTTTCTGTAAAATGCAAAAGGAGAAAAAGAAGGAAGAACTAGATCGTGAAAAAGAAGTACAAGAAGAAAAAGCTAGGCAGAGAGTCCTTGAACTAAAGAAAAAACAAAAGAAGCATCGTCTATTCATTATTTTTACAGCTATAGTGATTATATTGGTAATAATATATGTTGTATATGTTGTTCCTATGATGTATTATAGCAAAGGAATGGAATATGCAAAGAAAAAGGAATGGGATACTGCTATAGCTGAGTTTAAACTAGCAGGGAATTATAAGGATTCAGAAGTACAGATAAAGGAAATGAATTATTGTAAAGCAAAGGAATTACAAGATGTGGGTGACCATAGTACAGCAATTGAGTTGTATAAATCATTAAGGGGCTATAAGCTTTCAGAACAATATATCAAACTAAGTCAAATGCAAATTGTTGGGAATACTATTAAGTATGGTCGGTATGAGCAAGACAACGATTTAACAAATGGAAAAGAAGACATTGAATGGATAGTATTGAACGTACAAGAAGATGGCTTATGTGTTTTGACTACGCGTTACGCATTAGATGCAAAACCATTTAGTTCAAAAAAAGAGAAAAATACAACATGGAATAATTCAACTGTAAGGGAATGGCTGAATAATGAGTTTTACAAAGATGCATTTTCGGAAGAAACTGATATATTGTTAGCATCTACGGGTAAAGACAACGATCCTGGTAATGAAGGGCTAGAAATTAATGATGCAATTGAAGATGACAAAGTTTTTCTTCTTGGCTCCCAGGAAATCAACCATTTTTTTAAAACGAAAGATGAAAGAATATGTAGTGCTACCCCATATTTGGCTAATATGGATAAAGAATCTCAGCTATTCGTTGATACAGATAAAAATGTAGTTTGGCTTTTGCGTAGTATTAAGCAGGAAGATGGTACTGTATTAGGGGTATTTTGCGATGGTTCTCTTTGTAATGGAGCAGTTGATGCTATTGCAGCAATAAGACCTGCGATATGCATTAGTACTAGTAATGCAAGGTTATTACTACACGTAAAAGATATGTTGGAGGAGTAAAAATGAGTAGTGAAAGCAAAAACAAGGAAGAACAGCGCCGGGAGCTGAACGGCATCACCTATTTTGACCGCGGACGGCTGACGGGCCGCGACGGGAAGCAGTACGACCGGTACGCCATCCAGACCCACTTCATCGAGGTGGGGGAGGATCAGGCGGAACTGGTGAAGAAGTACGTACTGCCCCTGTACCAGCCCGGGGACGTGATGGCCTTCGGCGCGAAGGTCATGGCCATGTGCACGAAGAACGTGCGCACCAAGGAGCAGGTGCATCCCGGCTTCTGGGCCAAGGCCCTGTCCCGCCATGCCAGCGAGACCAAAGCGGGCATCGGCATGCACGACGCGTACAAGCTGCAGCTGGCCATCGACATGGTCGGCGCGCCCAAGGTCGTGTTCGCGTCCGTCGCGTCTGCGGTGACCAAACTCTTCGGCGTGCACGGCGTGTTCTACAAGATCGTCGGCCCCGGCGTGGCGGGCATCGACGGCTTCTATTACCGTTCGTCCTTCGACCGTTACAAGGACCTGGCGCTGATAAACAACACCAATGCCCAGGAGCTCTGCGACGCGCTGGAAAAGGCGACGGGCGTGCCCGTGGTGCTGATGGACGCCAACGATATCGACCAGAACCAGCTGGGCAAGTGCCATGACTTCCCGCTCACGGACGAACAGATCCAGGACGCGCTGAAGGACAATCCCTCCGGCCAGGGCGGCGAACTGACGCCCTTCATTCTGATCCGCCCGGTCAGGGAGTGACCGTTTCGCCGGCCGGCTCACAGGCCGGTATTTGGAGCATGCAATGATCAACGGAAAATACCTGTACGAGACGCACATGCATACGGCGGAAGCCAGCAAGTGCTCCAATACCCCCGGCAGGGATTATATCTCCCGCTACCGGGATCTCGGCTACGACGGCATCTTCATCACCGACCACTTCTACCACGGTAACTGCTGCGTCGACCGCTCCCTGCCCTGGCCGGAGTTCGTATGCCGGTTCTGCCTGGGCTACTATCACGCCCGCGAGGAGGGGGAGAAGCAGGGCTTCCCCGTTTTCTTCGGCTGGGAGGAGAACTTCGCCGGGGACGAGTACCTGATCTACGGGCTGGACGACCGGTTCATGCTGGCGCATCCGGAGATGATCGGCTGGACCCGGGAGGAGCAGTACCGCGCCGTGCGGGCCGCCGGCGGCTGCGTGGTGCAGGCGCATCCCTTCCGCGCCCGGTACTATATCAGCGATATCTGGCTTTCGCCGTATTTCGCTGACGCAGCGGAGGGCGTGAACATGACCAACGAGGACCGCTGGAACACCCTGGCGCTGCGCTACGCGGCGTCCCTGGATCTGCCCGTCACGGCGGGCTCGGACAACCATCACGCCGACCGGATGTGCCCGGAGAACCTGACGGGCGTTCTGCTGGACGAGCCGCTTTCCTGCGCCGCGGATTATGTCCGCGTCATCCTGAAGCGCCGGCCCATCGGCCTGTACCTGCCGCGCGAGATGCCCCCCTATACTCCCGACGTCGTTCCCGACAAGCCGGTGTACTGGCTGGAGCGCGATGGCCGCGTGATCCCGGGAAAAACGGCGGCGGACTGAAGCACGGAAATTGTGAGAACGATGAGCGTATATCAGAAGAATCTGCGCAGGCTGGGCCTGTTCCTGATCGCCGTGTCGTTCCTGGATGCGTTCCTCGAACTGGCCTTCTACAGATACCTGCTGGCCTCGCCGGTCATGTTTTCCCGGCAGATACAGACGCCGGCCGGCATCTGCGTCAAGGACGGCATTGGCCTGCTGACTGGCGGCCTGGCCTGCCTGCTGTACTATCGCAGGGAGCATTCCCGATGGGCCATCAAGGTCATGATCGTGCTGCTGATCCTGGCAGTTCCGGCCGTCCTGGCCACGACCCGGGGCAATGCGACCAACCGCGTCGACGGGCTGATCAACGTGACGCTGATCCTCACGGTGCTGGTGGTCTACACCGCGCTGCAGCTGGACAGGAGCGGGCACAACTGGCAGAAGATCCGGGATTCCAAACCGGCCATGCTGGATCTGAAACTCAGGGACGTCCGCCAGTGGTTCAACCCCATCGAGATCGGGCCCAAGCTGGAACTGAGCGGGGAGATTTCCTCCGTGGTGGACCGTTTCCTGGCAACGTCGAAGCAGGCGCGGCCGCTGGGGATCACCATCCGGTGTCCGAACGAGGTTTCGGAACCGATGCGGGCCACCATGCAGGAAGTCTTTCAGATGTACTATGAGGACGAGGAGCGCCGGATCAATACCTACCTGGAAAGGCGCTATATCCGGGCCATGGCCCTGGCAATCATCAGCATCGTCACGGTATCGGTGTGGATCAACTTTTCCCCGTCCAACGACGAAGGCGTGACCTGGACGATCCTGAGCAATTTCGCGGCCTTCAGCCTCTGGCAGATCGGCAACACCTATTTCGAGCGCTCCGAGGGCTACGACGAGCTGCTCCGGGCCCAGATCGCGAGCCAGGCAAAACTGCATTTCTGGGCCGAATAATTGATAATGATATAAATGCTCCGGCACCGCCTTTCCGCGCATCCGCGCGTCTGGCAGGTGCAATCAGCCGGCAGAAATAAAGAATGGGGCTGTTGCACAGTACTGTGTAACAGCCCTCATCCGACCTCACTTCGTTCGGCCACCTTCCCCCGAGATCGGGGGAAGGCTTCTGGCAGACGGTATCAATAAATCATCGCATTACTCTGCGAGTTCAGATAATTTGGCATATAGCCAAGCGAGAGCCTTCCCCCGATTTCGGGGGAAGGTGTCGCGTCGAAGGCGCGACGGATGAGGGCGTTCATGTACTTATGCAACAGCCCCGTTTTTCGTATCCGCTCGCACCGATGCGGGAAGGATATGGAGGATCAGGAGCGCTTTGTTGTTCGCGCATCCGGGGACTGCGCCAAAGCGTTCCCGCTTCCGAACTCCTCACTCCTCATTCCTGACTCCTGACTCCACTCTCCACACTCCACTCTTTTATTCCACTTTGACGCCTTCCTCGGCGTTGATCACGTACTTGGCGTCGAAGGTATACAGCTCCACACTGGCGATGTCCTTGCCCTTCAGCAGAGAGTACACTTCAGAATCGAGATTGAAGCCGAAGAAGGTCTTGAGCCAGATGTTTTCGATGTGCCTCATGCCGACCCGGGTGCCGTCGCTGGCCACCAGCACGGCGGCGTTGACGTTCAGCTCGGTCAGCACTTCCTCCGCGCCTTCCACGCTCAGACATATCTGGGCGTAAGGATCGGAAATGAGGCTCACTTTCCCGTCCAGGGTGATGACCAGCCCCTGCATGGGGCCGAAGGTGCTGTCCCAGCCCATGACTTTGTAAACGGCGGGGACTTCGCTCAGCCGGTAATAGGAGAAAGGATAGGACTGGAAAAGCGCGTCCATCCCCTTGTATTTGGTGCTTACTTTTTTGCCTTTGTTCTTATAGGAGATGGTGACCACGGACTTGTCGGTGATCTCCTCGCCGCCGTACATCGCCAGGGTTTCTTCGCTTTCGGCGTATACGGGGAAGATGACGCCGGTGATTTCCCGCCCGTCCGGCATGAAGTGGAAGGACCCGCCCGCGTATTCCATCATCAGGGGCTTGACCTTGGTTGCGGAGGACACGGAGTCGTAGTGGCCGGCGGTGGTCTCGGCTTCATAGAACATGTCGTAGGGGATGGTCATCAGCGCGTAAACGCCTCCGTCGGATTCGGCGGCAGCGCACAGGCAGCCGGTCAGGACGGCCATCGCCAGCAGCATCGCGAACAGTTTTTTCATCGGTACGGACCCCTTTCCATTTATATTTGATTAGATTCATCATATATTATACCGTGGATCGCGCCGTTATTCAACATAATGGAAGAAAAAACTGTCCCGGTGCCGCCGGCGGGGCGGAAGGGGGACAGTGCTGCGTCACCGGTCCCGCTTCGGCAGCGGGATCTGCACCAGGACGATGGCCACGAACATGATGAGGCAGCCGGTCAGCTCCCGGGCGGTCATCTGCTCGCCCAGCAGCACCGTACCGGCGATCATGGCAAACACGGACTCCATGCTCATCAGCAGGGACGCGATGGTGGGATCGGTATATTTCTGCGCCACGATCTGGAGGGTGTACCCGATGCCGCCGGAGACGAGGCCGCAGTAGAGGATCGGCACCAGGGCGGAGGCGATCTTTTCCGGGGTCGGCGTTTCGAAAACGGCGGCGGCGACGGCGGATATCACCGTGGCCGTGGCGAACTGGATGGCGGAAATGCGGATGGGGTCTCCCCGGGGCGCAAAATGGTCACAGCACAGGATGTGGAAGGTGAAGAACAGCGCGCACAGGCAGATCAGGGTGTCCCCGTGGGAAAGCCGGAATTCCTCCGTGATGCACAGGAAATACATGCCCGCGACCCCGAACAGCACCGCGAGCCATACCAGCCAGGTGTTTCTTTTTCTGAATAGTAGACTGCCGGTGATGGGGACCAGCAGGATGTACATCGCCGTGATGAAGCCGGCTTTTCCCGCCGTGGTATAGACCAGGCCCATCTGCTGCAGGATGCTGGCGGCGGACAGGAAACAGCCGCAGCTGACGCCGCCAATGACGGTGTTCCGGGTGTACCGCCGCTGCTCCTCCGCGGTCTGCGCCGGAGAGGCGCTCTTTTTCTCTTTTTTCCACAACAGGAAGGAGACGGATCCGACGAACACTGCCGCCAGCGCCATCCGCGCCGCGTTGAAAGTGACGGGCTCGATGCTTTCCATGCCGACGCGCTGGAAAACGAAGGCCGTGCCCCAGATCATGGCGGTGAACAGCAGCAGGCTGTTCCCCAACAGTTTCTTGTTTTTCATAGCTCCTGCAGTTGTCCTTCCCTGCCGCTCATCCATGCAAGCACCTGGGCGCGGCCGGCCAGGGCGGTTCCCGCGCCTTCTGCCGTGGCGCAGATCGCGCCGCACGCGCTGGCGAAGCGGAGGGCCTTCGGCACCGGCTCGCCGCGCAGGAGCTCCGAGACAAAGCCGGCCAGGAAGTTGTCTCCCGCGCCGGTGGTGTCCACCGCGTGCACGGCATAGGCCGGCAGGCGGATGCGGCCCTCCCGGCCCTTCAGCAGGCAGCCTTTCGCCCCCAGCTTCACGATCACGTTCTTCACGCCGTACGCCAGGAACGCGTCCGCCATGTCCTCCGGATCATCCCTGCCGGTAAAGTACCTGGCTTCGTCCTCGTTGGGCGTGATATAGTCGATCAGGGGCAGGGACTCCTTCAGGTCGTTCAGGCCCAGGACACGGAAGTTGGGCAGCTTGGTGTCCGCGAAGACGGTCTGGCCCGCCTGTTTCGCGCTCGTCAGCATGGAACGGACGATGTCCGGATCGTCGAAGGGCGCGCGGAACAGGGAGCCCAGTGTCAGCGCCCGGGCGTCCGTAAACAGGGCCGGATCCTTTTCCGGGTGGAAGTTCCGGCGGTGCGCCTCGTTGACGATGGACTTGTGGGTCCCGTCGTCATTGACGAACAGGGTGCTCACGGGCGTCGCCCCGCTGCGGACGATCCTGTCCGTGGCCACGCCGGCACGCTCCAGCGCGGCGATCACCAGGTCCCCGGCGGCGTCCCGGCCCAGGCCGCAGAGGATACCCGTTTTCAGCTCCAGCCTGGCCGCCGCCATAGACTGGTTGGCGGCCTCTCCGCCCACGTTCAGGGAACCGGACGCGGCCAGGTATCCGGACGCGGAAATGGGATGCGGGTCGAACCCGCGGATGATCGAGTCCACAAGCGCGATCCCCGCGCAGATCAGGTCCAGCAAGTCTTCGCACCACCTTTTTCAGTGAGAGTTTAACCTATTAGATAGAAGGGCCCCAAGGTGTTTCCGCCTTGAGGCCCTGTGAATGGCTGATGTTGATTTGGCGACAGCGGCAGACTGGATTTTTCGACAAAAGAAGCGAAATTCCTGCCGCCACGGCATTACAGGCCGTTGATCTCCCTGACCAGGGTTTCTACCCGGGCGGTGACGTTCTTGTCTTCCTAAAACCCCACGCTAGGCGTGGGGTACGATGAATATTAAAGCTATGCCTATGAAAAAAGAACTCCTTTTGCTAGAATAGACTTGCGGTCTGCCAACTGCAAGTCAAGCAAAAAGAGGACATCATTAGCGTGGCTAACGACTTACAAAGTTTAGCACACACAAGATGGAATTGCAAATACCATATCGTATTTGCGCCAAAGTAC
>JBGUIY010000069.1:0-9855 GCA_045113475.1 Christensenellales bacterium
ATACCTGTATCTGATGTTCCTGCCTGTCTTTTTATATTATGTGATCTTCCGCTATGGCCCGATGCTGGGACTTTCCATTGCGTTTAAGGACTATAATGCGTACCTGGGATTTGAGAAAAGCCCCTGGGTTGGATTCAAATATTTCCAGCAGTTTTTCAATTCCATTTATTTATGGAGGCTGGTCCGCAACACGCTGCTGATCAACCTGTACGACCTGCTGTTCAATTTCCCGGCGGCCATCGTGCTGGCCTTGCTCCTGAACGAGGTGCAGAACCGCCGGTTCAAAAAGACGGTGCAGACCATTACCTATATGCCTTACTTCATCTCCAGCGTGGTGATCGCCAGCATGGTGGTGCAGTTCCTTTCCCCTTCCAGCGGTATTGTGAACAATATCATTGCGGCAATGGGCGGAGAACGGCAGTACTTCATGGTCCAGCCGGAATCCTTCAGGACGATCTACACGCTGATGAACCTGTGGAAGAACGTGGGATGGAACTCGATCATCTTCCTGGCGGCCATCAGCGGAATCAACGGGGAACTGTATGAGGCCTGCCGGGTGGACGGCGGCGGGCATCTGCGCCAGACCTGGCATATTACGCTGCCCGGGATTGCAGGCACCATTGTGATTATGCTGATTATGCGGCTGGGGCACGTGCTGGACGCCGGATACGAAACGATCTTGCTGTTGCAGAGCAACCCGATCCTGGAAACCAGCGATGTGATCGGTACCTATGTATACCGCCGCGGCCTGAAGGGCGGAGAATACAGCTACGCGACGGCAGTGAACATGTTTCAGAGCGTGATCGGCTTTGCAATGGTGATTATCGCCAACTGGCTGAGCCGGCGGTACAGTGACACAAGTCTGTGGTGAGGAGGAACGAAAGATGGAACTTACACGCAGACACAGCGGCATCCGGGTCGCTCCGGGCCGGAAAGCTTTCGTAATTATCAATACGGTTGTCCTGCTGCTGATCAGTGCGATCATGCTTTATCCGGCGATATATGTCATCGCGGCTTCCTTTTCCGAGGAAACCGCCATCCTGAGAGGCGACGTGTTCCTGTACCCGGTCCGGGCACACCTGAAAGCCTATCAAAAGGTTTTTGTCTACCCGATGCTCTGGAAAAGCTACAGCAATACGCTTTTGTACACTGTTCTGGGCACCGCCATCAACCTGATCCTGACGGTGTTCGGCGCCTGGGCGCTGAGCCAGAAAAAGATGGTGGGGAGACGCTTCTTTACCCTGATGTGCACGTTTACCATGTTTTTCGGCGGCGGTATGATCCCGACGTTCCTGGTGGTGAAAGGCCTTGGACTGCTGAATACGATCTGGGGCATCCTGCTGCCAGGCGCGGTGAGCACTTATAACATGATCCTGATGCGAACCTTCTTCCGCCAGATTCCGGAAAGCCTGGTGGAGGCGGCGGAGCTGGACGGCTGCAAGGACTTCGGCGTGCTTTTCCGGATCGTGCTGCCCCTGAGCCTGGCCAGCCTGATGACCATCGGCATGTTCTACGCCGTGGGACACTGGAACAGCTATTTCCCGGCGGTGATGTACCTGACCACCAACAAGGAACTGAACCCGCTGCAGATTATCCTGCGCCAGGTGGTGCTGCTGAACGAGATCGTGGAAAATGCCAGCAGCACGGAGAACGTGATGGCGGAGGGAATCAAATACGCCACCATCGTGGTGGCAATGCTGCCGATGCTGTGCATCTATCCCTTTGTGCAGCGGTATTTTGTGAAGGGCGTTATGATCGGCTCCGTGAAGGAGTGAGCTGATTCACCGGTCCGAACCCCGGGAATGGGGTTGAGATAGACAGTTTACCAAATCACAGAAGGAGGAAAAACCATGAAACACTTTTCCCGTCTCCTGGCACTGCTGCTGGCAGTCTGCCTGCTGCCGCTGACCTTTATGGCAGCCGCGTCCGCGGAGGAGCCCGTGACCATCACGATCTGGGGCTCCGACCGTGAAAACATGCCCTTCCGCAACGGCCTGTGGACCATCGACAAGCTGCAGGAAAAGCTGGGCATCAAGATCGAGATCATTTCCGCTCCCACCGAGAACCTGGCGGAGAAATACGGCCTGCTGATGGCCGGCGGCGACCTGCCCACCATCGTGCAGTACAAGGCGAAGGACCTGCTGCTGTACAAGGACGCCTGGACGCCCCTGAACGAGCTGGTCAACGAAACCGACACCCCCAACCTGTGGAAGGTATACAGCGACGATGAAATCCGCCGGAAGGTTTCCGACGCGGACGGCGTGATGCGTTTCATCGGCCAGCGGACCGCCATCACCGCCGGCAAGCTGTACTTCTGGCGCCAGGACTGGCTGGACAAGCTGGGCCTGGAAACCCCGAAGACCACCGAAGACCTGTTCAACGTTTTCAAGGCAATCAAGGAAGGCGACCCGAACGGCAACGGCGAGGCGGACGAGATCCCCTTCGCGGTGCGCAAGAACGGCAGCAACAACCGCGGCAATGTGATTCCCTTTATCCATAACTGGGGCATCGCCGAAACCTTCTTCGCGGAAGACGGCCAGGTGAAGTTCGGTGCCACCGATCCCCGGATGAAGGACGCGCTGGAGTGGCTGAACCGCTGCTACGCGGCAGGCCTGCTGGACCAGGAATACCTGACCCGGGACAAGACCGCCTGGTACAGTGCCTGGACCAACAACCAGGTGTTCATGAGCTATGACTGGAGCGCTTATATTGACAACGTAGCCAACCTGTTCAAGGATGTGGAAACCGACATCAATATCGTAGGCGCCGTGCCTCCGGAAGGACCCACCGGCATCAGCGAGACCCGCGACCAGCTGCAGCCCATCACCGTGGACGAAGACTGGAACGCCGGCATCTTTGTAGGCGCGACGGAAGAACAGAAGAAGGCCGCCCTGAAGCTGCTGGACTATGTCTACAGCGACGAAGGCATGATCCTGATGAACTTCGGTGAGGAAGGAACCCACTTCAATATCGTGGACGGCGATTACAAGTATTCCGACCTGATCATGAACAACCCCGACGGCCTGTCTCCCCAGGACGCGCTGCGTTCCTTCGGTATTCAGAGCATGCTGACCCTGCTGCAGGACGCCCGCTATGAGCGCGCCTTCGTCAGCGACGAGGTCAACCGCATCCGTGATATCTATGAGCAGGAAGGCCACATCGGCGACGCGTTCCCGACGCTGGCGTTCACCAATGACGAGCAGGGCATCATCAACGAGAAGTACACTGAAATCGAAACCTACATGAACGAAACCATCGACAAGTTCATTATGGGCGTGGAACCCCTGGACAAGTTCGACGACTATGTGGCCCAGGTGGAGAAGATGGGCCTGGCGGACGTGCTGGCTGTCTATCAGGCTGCCTATGACCGCTACATGAAGTAAGCGAATCCGGGTTATCCTCTTTTGGGAGGACAGGCAGGAATGCCTGCCCTCCTTTTTTGATCCGGCAGCGCTTTCCGGGCTGGAAGAGATTGACAGTTCTTCCGCAGATCATGTAAAATAATAAAGGATGAAAACTGCCTGACAACTGAACAGTGCCGAATGGAGGAAAAACGATGAAAAAGCTGTTATGCCTTCTGCTTGCGTTTGCCATGCTGCTGGTTTCCGCCGCGGCGTTTGCCGAGGCACAGCCGGAGCAGTCCCTGTTTACCCCCGGATCCTATACCGCGGAAGCACAGGGCATTTTTGTGCCGGTGAAGGTGACTGTCCGGGTGAGCGAAAACGAGATTGAAACCGTACTGGTTGACGCGACCGGCGAAACGCCCGAACTGGGCGGGATTGCCGCGGAAAAGATGGCCATGGCCATCATGAACGCGCAGACGCCGAACGTGGATTCTGTGAGCGGCGCCACTGTGACCAGCGCGGCCATCATTGCCGCCGCCACCGACGCCCTGAAACAGGCGGGCGCGGATATCGCGGTGCTGGACGCAAACCGGAAAGATACCAAGGACGAGGGGCCCAAGGAAGAAAAGACGATTGACACGGAGATTGTGATTATCGGCGCCGGCGGCGCGGGAATGACCGCGGCTATCATGCTGCAGCAGGCCGGAAAGGATTTTGTGATCCTGGAAAAGATGCCCTATGTGGGAGGCAACACCACCAAGGCGACCGGCGGCATGAACGCCTCCGAAACCCATTACCAGAAGGAACAGGGAATCGAGGATTCCAACGCGCTGTTTGCAGCCGACACGATGAAGGGCGGCCATGCGCTGAACGATTCGTCCCTGGTGGCCGTGATGGCCAACAGCTCCGCGGGAGCGATTGACTGGCTGGATACCATCGGCGCGGAGCTTCCGAAGATTTCCTTCTCCGGCGGCGCTTCCGTCAACCGGATCCATGCGCCGGCAGACGGCTCCGGCGTGGGCGCCTACCTGGTGGACCGCTTTTCCGCCAAGCTGAATGAGCTGGGCGTGAAAGTGATGCTGGAGACGGCGGCAACCGAACTGCTGACCGACGCGGACGGAAAAATTGCCGGCGTGAAAGCGGTGGGACCGGACGCGATCTATACCATCAATGCCAGGGCGGTGATCCTGGCCAGCGGCGGTTTCGGCGCCAACGAGGCAATGTACACCACCTACCGCCCCGACCTGAAGGGTACGGTGACCACCAACGCGCCGGGCGCGACCGGCGACGGTATCGTGATGGCTCAGGCGCTGGGCGCGGACCTGGTGGATATTGAACAGATCCAGCTGCACCCCACGGTGGAACAGACCACCTCCATCCTGATTACCGAATCCGTACGCGGCGACGGCGCTATCCTGGTGAACCAGGGCGGCGTGCGCTTTACCAACGAGCTGCTGACCCGCGACGCGGTATCCGCAGCGGAACTGGCCCAGGAAGGAAGCTATGCCTATATCATCTTTGACCAGAAGCTGCGGGATAACCTGAAGGCGGTCGAAAAGTATGTGAAGAGCGGCATCACGGTGCAGGCCGATACCATCGAAGGCCTGGCAGAACAGCTGGGGATTGATCCCGCCACGCTGGCCAAGACGCTGAATGACTGGAACGAGATCGTAAAGAACCAGCGGGATACCCAGTTTGGCCGGACGACAGGCATGAAGGAAGACCTGACCACCGCACCGTATTATGCCATCAAGATCGCTCCCGGTATCCATCACACCATGGGCGGCGTGAAGATCAATACGGCGGCTGAGGTCATCAATACCGAAGGCGCGGCCATTCCCGGCCTGTTCGCGGCCGGCGAGGTCTGCGGCGGCGTCCACGGCGGCAACCGCCTGGGCGGAAACGCAGTGGCGGACATCGTCATTTTCGGCCGGATCGCGGCGGAAAGCGCCATGGCGTATCTGACCAAATAAACCTTGAAAAACAACCGGAAACAGACCGCCGGAGCGCTCGGACAGAGGAAGGCTCCGGCGGTTTTTCTCTGTTCTTTCTGTTTGCCTGTTCTTGTCCTGAGAAAACAGGGATGATAAGATAAAACCCATACAAACCTGTTTGCCTGATACATCAATTCTGAGGTGAGCACATGAAGCAATACGTAATGGGGAACGGAGCGATCGCGCTGGGCGCGCTGGCCGCCGGCGTACGCCTGGTGGCGGGCTATCCGGGAACCCCTTCCTCCGAAATCATAGAGACGGTTTCCAAAGTCCCCCATGAGGGCGTGCACCTGGAGTGGTCCGTGAACGAGAAGGCGGCGCTGGAAGTGGCGGCTGCCGCAGCCTACAGCGGTGCCCGGGCACTGGTGACCATGAAGCAGATGGGGCTGAACGTGGCTTCCGATCCCCTGATGTCCGTGGCCTATATCGGCGTGAAGGGCGGACTGGTGATCGTCAGCGCGGACGATCCGGGCCCCATCTCCTCCCAGACGGAGCAGGACACCCGGAGATACGCGGATTTCTGCCGGATTCCGGTGTTCGATCCCGCGACCCCGGAAGAAGCCTATACCATGATCCAGGACGCCTTTGAATACTCCGAAAAATACAATACGCCGGTGCTGTTCCGGCCTACCACCCGGGTCTGCCATGCCTACGCGGCCATTGAGACCCCGGACAGCTTTGCGCCGGGAAAGTGCGAAGGCTTTGAACGGGATCCCGGACGCTGGGTGATCTTCCCCCGGCTGTCCTATATGAACCACGGAAAGATTGAAAAGCGCAACACGGAGATCGGCAGAGACCTGTCCGCCTATCGGTTCAACACCCTTGAGGGCGGGAAGGGCGAAAAGGCTGTGGTGACCTCCGGCGTCAGCTATACCTATGTGAAGGAATGCCTGAAGGGCCATGAGGACGTGCGGCTGATCCGGATTGCCACCGCGTTCCCCTTCCCGGAGGATTTTCTCCTGAAAGCCCTGGAGGGCGTGAAAGAGGTTCTGTGTATTGAGGAACTCAGCCCCTACATTGAGGAACAGATCCTGAAGATCGCCGGGAAGCATCACCTGGCCCTGAAGGTTTCCGGCAAGCTGGACGGCAGCGTGCCGCACAACGGAGAAAACAGCGTGGAGCTGAGCTCCGGAATCCTGAACCGGTTCCTGGAAATCCGGACCGGCCTGGAGCAGACGGATATCTCGGACGCGCCGGCCCTGCCGGTTCGTCCGCCGGTGCTCTGCGCGGGCTGTCCGCACCGGGCTTCCTTCTACGCCGTGAAACAGGCCATGAAGGGAAGAAAAGCGGTTTTCTGCGGGGATATCGGCTGCTATACGCTGGGGAACGCCATGCCGCTGGACATGGTGGACACCTGCCTGTGCATGGGCGCAGGTATCACCATGGCCCAGGGTATGAGCCACATGAACCCGGACACTGTCTCCTTCGCGTTTGTGGGAGACTCCACTTTCTTCGCCTCCGGCATGACCGGCGTGGTGAACGCGGTGTACAACGAAGCGGATATGATCCTGTGCGTGCTGGATAATTCCACCACCGCCATGACCGGCCACCAGCCCCATCCGGGTACCGGAAGGAATATGATGGGCAACTTCGTGGAGAAGGTGAGCGTTGAAAAGGTGCTGGAAGGGATCGGCGTGAAGAAGATCCTGACCGTGGATCCCCTGAAGCTGGACGAAGCGGTGGCGGCGGTGCGGGAATGCGCGGAGGAAAAGAGCGTACGGGCCATTATCTTCAAATCCCCCTGCGTGGCCATCACCAAACCGGAGAAGAAGATGCGGGTGGACGCGGACAAATGCATCGGATGCAAAAAGTGCATCCGGGAGATCGGCTGTCCGGCCCTGGTGACGGCGGGCGGAAAGGCTGCCATCGACCGGAACCTGTGTACGGGCTGCGGGCTGTGCACCTTCGTCTGCCCGGTGAAAGCGATCGGAGGTGAGGAACAATGAACAAGGATATCCTGATCTGCGGCGTGGGCGGCCAGGGAACCGTGCTGGCCTCCAAGATCATTGCTGCGGCGGCTATGGAGGAGGGAAACCCTGTTCACTCCGCCGAGACCATCGGCATGGCGCAGCGCGGCGGCTCCGTGACCAGCCATGTACGGATCGGCGGGGAGGCGTACTCGCCCCTGATTCCCTTCGGCGGCGCGGATATGCTGCTGGCCTTTGAGCCGGGCGAAGCGGTGCGGAACCTCCGGTACCTGAAAAAGGGCGGGATCGCCGTAGTGAACATCAGCGCCGTGAAACCGGTGACGGAGTCGCTGAAGGAAACCGGCTATGACGGGAGTGAAATGACCGCGTACCTGAAAGAAAAGTGCAGCTGCATTTTCGTGAACGCGGAGGAAGTGTGCAGACCCTTCGGTTCCACGAAGTTTTTCAATATCATCATGCTGGGCGTGGCAGCCGGGTCCGGACATCTGGGCCTGGAGAAGGACACGCTGCTGAAGCAGATTGAACAGCGCGTACCGTCCAGGTTCCTGGACGTGAACCTGCGGGCATTCCAGACCGGGATTGAGATCGCCGGACAGGCGGGTCCGGTAAACTGAAAGGAGAGAGCGGACATGAGGATCAACGACACCCAGCTGGCACTGGTGGACAAGCAGATCAAGCGTATCCTGGCCAGCGGCAACTACTACAGCGAAGTGTACAAAAAAGCCGGCATCACGGGAGTGAGCAGCGCGGAGGACTTTGAGAAGATCCCCTTTACCGACAAGGCGGACCTGCGCAACGCGTATCCCCTGGGAATCCAGGCGGTGCCGGACGAGCAGGTGGTGCGGATTCACTCCTCCTCCGGCACGACGGGCAAGCCGGTAATCATTCCTTATACCGCGAAGGATGTGGACGACTGGGCCACCATGTTCGCCCGGTGCTACGAGATTGCCGGAATCACCAACAAAGACCGGATCCAGATTACTCCCGGCTACGGCCTGTGGACGGCGGGCATCGGCTTCCAGGCCGGCTGCGAAAAGCTGGGCGCCATGGCTATCCCCATGGGCCCCGGCAACACGGACAAGCAGCTGCAGATGATGATTGACCTGCAGTCCACCGTGATCTGCGCCACCTCCTCCTACGCGCTGCTGCTGGCGGAGGAGATCAACAAGCGCGGCCTGAAGGACCAGATCAAGCTGAAAAAGGGGGTCATCGGCTCCGAACGCTGGAGCGACGCGAAGCGGAAGTATATCGCGGACGCCCTGGGCATTGAACTGTACGACATCTACGGCCTGACGGAGATATACGGCCCCGGCATCGGCATCAACTGCCCGGACCAGACCGGCATGCATATTTTTGACGACTACCTGTACACGGAGATTATCGATCCCCAGACGGGCGAAGTGCTTCCGGACGGGGAGGAAGGCGAAATCGTCATCACCACGCTGGTGAAGGAAGGCGCGCCGCTGATCCGGTTCCGCACCCACGACCTGTCCAGGATTATCCCCGGGGAATGCACCTGCGGGCGGCACTATCCCCGGCTGGAAACCATCAAGGGACGGAGCGACGATATGTTCAAGGTGCACGGCGTGAACCTGTTCCCCAGCCAGGTGGAGGAAGTCCTTGGCATGGTGGACGGTGTTTCCAGCGAGTACAAGATCGATATCGCTCATGACGAAAGTGTGAACCGGGACATCATCATGGTCACCGCGGAGGCGGAGGGCCGGGTGGACTTCGCGCAGACCGCGGAGAAGATCAGGCAGCTCTTCAAATCCAGGCTGAACGTTACCCCCAAGGTGGTGGTCATCGCCCTGAACACCCTGCCGCGCTCCGAAAAGAAGACTCGCCGGGTCTTTGATCACCGGGAGGAATAAGGACGCCGGAACAGCCGGCGGGATGTACTGCCAGGTCAGTACAGCTTAAAAACAATCCGGCCCCTTGACAGACCGGCAGAGGAAGAGTATCCTGCATGTAAACCAATGAGGAAGAATAGTAGCAACCCCGCGGCACGGAACAGGGAGCCGCCGATAGTGGAACGGCGGTGCGTGCGGAGGATGTGAATGGCCTTCTGAGGGCGCTCCGAAAAGCAGTGAGTAGGAAGCGACGGGGGACGCACCCGTTACCAGGGCGGCACGTATCAGGGGTACGTGATGAAAGAGATGACCTTCCTCCGGGAAAGTCAAACTGAGTGGCACCGCGAAATATTCGCCTCAGTACACGGATAACGTGTGCTGAGGTTTTTTGTTTCCGGCTCAAAACCTTCCCCTGTAATTCAGGAACCACAAAAGAAAGGAAGGACAAAACAATGAAAAAGGCACTGGCACTGGTACTGACCCTGGTTATGGTATTCTCCATGGTTTCCCTGGTTTCCGCTGAGGAAAAGACAAGCTTCAAAGTGGGCATCTGCAACTTTGTGGACGACGCGAGCCTGAACCAGATCATCGCGAATATCCGGGAACGGCTGGGCGAGATCGAACAGGAAAAGGGCGTGACCTTTGAAATCGCTGAAGACAACTGCAACCTGGACACCAGCGTGATGCAGCAGATCGTGGCCAACTTCATCGCCGACGAAGTGGACCTGATGGTGGGCGT
>JBGUIY010000070.1:0-3040 GCA_045113475.1 Christensenellales bacterium
TACAGCGTGCCCGGCCGCACCGGCATGAGCATCGCCCCGGAAACCTGCCTGAAGCTGGCGGATATGGAGATGGTGGTCGGCCTCAAGGAGGCCGGCGGGGACGCGGGCCGCGCAGCTGACATCCTGGCCGCCTGCGGCGACAGGCTGCCCCTGTACTGCGGCTCCGACGAGATCTCCGTGCCCCTGCTGTCCATCGGCGCTTCGGGCGTGGTCTCCGTGCTGAGCAACGTGCTTCCCGAAGCGGTGGTGCGCCTCGCCGGCGCCGTGGCCGCCGGAGATATCCGGACGGCCGCTGCCCTGCAGCTCAGATACCAGCCCCTCGTCCGGCTGCTGTTCAGGCAGGTCAGCCCCATTCCCGTGAAGGCAGCCCTGGCCGCCATGAGCCTGTGTGAAAACAGCCTGCGCCTGCCGCTGCTGCCCCTTACCGAAGAAGAACAGGCTCCGCTGATCGCGGAACTGCGTAAACTGGAGGTTATCGCATGAACAGGATCCTGCTCTGCGGCGCCATGGGTCACATGGGCCGGGAAGTTTCCCATTACGCCAACGAATACGGCTTTGAGATTGCTGCCGGCATCGACTTTTACACGGCGGAGGACGCCGGTTTCCCGCTGTATGCCGGCTTCACCAGCTTCATCCGCGAAAAAGCCGACCTGATCATCGACTTTTCCCGTCCCGCCGCCCTGCCCGGACTGCTGGAATATGCCCTGGCGCACGATCTGCCCTGCGTACTGGCCAGCACCGGCTACGGCCCGAAGGAAGAACAGATGATCCGCGAGGCTTCGGAAAAGCTGCCCATTTTTGTGAGTGCGAACATGTCCGTAGGCGTTTATGTGCTCAAGAAGCTCATCCGCATCGCGAAGGACATGATGCCCCAGGCGGACATCGAGATCATCGAGAAGCACCACCGCCAGAAAGAGGACTCCCCCAGCGGCACCGCCGTCGCCCTGCTTGACGCGCTGACGGACGAAGACACCCGAGTGGTTTACGGCCGCAAGGGTCTGGACACCAAGCGCCGCAGCGGCGAGATCGGCGTGCATTCCGTGCGCGGCGGCACCCTGAGCGGCGAGCACGAAGTGGACTTCCTGATGGAAAACGAAGTCATCAGCATCACCCACAGCGCGCAGAACCGAGGCATCTTCGCCAACGGCGCTCTCCGCGCCGCTCTCTATCTGCTCAATCAGCCGGCCGGCCTGTACGGCATGGACGACCTGATGAACAGCCTGAAATAAGCGCGCATGCTCGACCGTCGGGCTTTCCGCGCTCAGCTCTTCCGGCTGGCGCTGCCCTTTGCGATACAGAGCCTGATGCTGGCCATGGTGGCCGCCTGCGACGCGCTGATGCTGGGCCAGGTGACCCAGGCGCAGATGACCGCGGTGTCGCTGGCCACCCAGATCCAGTTCGTGCAGAACATGTTCCTGACCTCGATCACCGGGGCTGGCGCGATACTGGGCGCCCAGTATTTCGGAAAAAGGGATCTGAGCACCATCCGCTCCCTCTTCAATATGATGCTGCGCTTCAGCGGCCTGGTCTGCCTGCTGTTCTTTACCGCCTGCGAACTGATGCCCGTCAGCCTGATGCGCATCTTCACCCACGAAGCGGAGCTCATCTCCATCGGCATCGTATACCTGCGGATCGCCGGCTGGTCCTATCTGCTGACCGGCGTCAGCGAATGCTACATGTCGGTCATGAAAGTCACCGACCATGTGGTCGCCAGCACCGCGGCCAGTTCCTCCGCCGTCATACTGAACATCCTGCTGAACGCCGTCTTCATTTTCGGGCTTTTCGGCGCGCCGAAAATGGAAGCCCGCGGCGCAGCCCTTGCCACCACGCTTTCCCGTGCCGCCCAGACGGTCATCTGCCTGGTCATAGCCCGGACTGACGGCTTCCTCCGCCCCGCCTGGCGGAGCTTTTTTCGTGCCGACCGCCGCCTGGCCGCCGATTTCCGCCGCCAGTGCCTCGCGCTGATGGGCGGTTCGCTGTTCTGGGGCGTCGGCTTCACCTCCTACACCGCCATCATGGGCCACATGGGCGGCAACGCAGCGGCAGCCAATTCCATCGCGGCCGTGGTGCGCGACCTGACCTGCTGCTTCAATCACGGCATCGCCAGCGCCGCGGGGATCATGGTGGGCAACGAGCTCGGCGCGGGCCGCCTGGACGTGGGCAAGGCCATCGGCATCAGGCTGAAGAACGTGTCCTGGCTGATTGGCTTCGGATCCACCGCCCTGGTGTGGGCGGTGACGCCCCTGGTCGTTCACATGGTGCGCCTGACCCCCGAAGCACAGGAGCACCTGACCGGCATGATGCTCATCATGGGCGTCTATATGATCGGCCGCAGCGTGAACACCGTCACCATCAACGGCGTGCTGAACAGCGGCGGCGATACGATCTTCGACGTGTACAGCCTGGCGGTCAGCATGTGGGGCATCGCCATCCCCCTGGCCCTCCTGGGCGCGTTCGTGTTCCACTGGCCGGTCCTGGCCGTCTACGCCTGCACCTGCCTGGACGAGGTCGGCAAACTCCCCTGGGTCATGTGCCGGTTCAGGAAGTACAAGTGGGTCAGGAATCTGACGAGGTAATGCCGTTCGTCATGATAATTCCTGATTTTACCAACAGAAAATGAAGCTGATCCCGATCAATATGAACGAGTCTGTCGAAAAGATGTACAGACATGTCACTGCATAGGCGCAGGACCGCTGACCGATTTCGATTTTCACTGCGGGGGAACCAAATTGTTTACAACCATCTTATGGGACGTGGACGGCACACTGCTGGATTTCAATGCAGCGGAAAGCGCGGCAGTCAAAGCCCTGTTCAGGGAGTTCGGGCTTGGAGAATGCACGGACGATATGGTCCGGCGCTATTCCGCCATCAACGTGGTATACTGGCAGCGGCTGGAGCGCAACGAACTCACGAAAACGCAGGTGCTGGTGGGGCGGTTCGAGCAGTTCTTTTCCGAAATCAATATCGACCCGCGGCTCGCCGCCCCGTTCAACGAGCAGTACCAATACCGGCTGGGCGATACGATCGCCTGCCGGGACGA
>JBGUIY010000071.1:0-7030 GCA_045113475.1 Christensenellales bacterium
AGGACAGCCGGGAGATCGAAGTGGTGGAGAACAGCGACCTGACCGATATCATCCCCGACGGCACGGAAGTGCGCCTGCAGATCATGGCAAAGAAAGTGAACGTGTTTGACGCCGCCGCCCGCAGCACGCTGATCCGCGAGGGAGCGTGAGCCGGATGGAAAAACGCAGGTACTCCCCGATATGGACCTTCCTGGCCCTGGCAATACTCGCGATGTTCATCATTTTCGTGGTGTATCCGCTGGCGCTGGTGCTGTACAAGAGCGTGGTCAATCCGGCTGACAACAGCTTTACGCTGGAAAACTTCACCCGCTTCTTCACCCGGAAGTACTATACCAATACGCTGCTCAATTCCTTCCGCGTCACCGTCGTATCCACGCTGATCAGCGCGGCGCTGGGCCTGGTGATCGCCTATATCACCCGCCAGTACCGCATCGCGGGCAGCAAATGGCTGAACATCTGCATCGTGGTCAGCTATCTCTCCCCGCCCTTCATCGGCGCATACGCATGGATCCAGCTGCTGGGCCGCAACGGCCTGTTCACCCGACTGATCAATACCCTGCCGGGCGTCAACTTTGAAGGCATATACGGCTTTGCCGGCATCGTGCTGGTGTTCTCGCTGCAGTCCTTCCCGCTGGTGTACATGTACGTCAGCGGCGCGCTGCAGAACCTGGACAACTCCCTGAACGAGGCTGCGGAAAGCCTCGGCGCCAACAACTTCCAGCGGGTCACCGGCATCATCCTGCCCCTGGTGCTGCCCACCGTGCTGGCGTCCGGACTGCTGGTGTTCATGCGCGTATTCTCAGACTTCGGCACCCCCATGCTGATCGGCGAGGGCTACCGTACCTTCCCGGTCGTACTCTACAACCAGTTCATGGGCGAAGTGACCAATGACAGCTATTTCGCGGCGGCCCTGTGCGTGATCATCATGGCGATCACCCTGGTGTTTTTCTTCCTCCAGCGCTGGATCGCCAGCAGGCACAGCTACGCCATGTCCGCACTCAAGCCGATGCTCCCGCGTCCCCAGCGCCTCGGTCCCAAGATCATGTGCCACGCCTTTGTGTATCTGGTGGTGCTGGTCGCGCTGCTGCCGCAGCTCACGGTCATCGTGACCTCCTTCCTCAAGGAGAGCACGCCGGGCATCTTCACCAACGAGTTCTCCCTCATCAACTATGAGACCATTTTCTCCAAAAATCCCCGCATCATCCCCAACACCTACCTGTTCGGCCTGGCGGCCATTGCCCTGGTGGTCGTATTCGGCGTCCTGATCTCCTATCTGGCGGTGAGGCGCAGGTCCATCATCACCAGCACGGTGGATACGCTGACCATGTTGCCCTATATCATCCCCGGCTCGGTGCTCGGCATCTGCTTCCTGTACGCCTTCGCCAAGCCGCCCCTGGCACTTACAGGCACCGCGGCGATCATCATCGTGGCCCTGACGGTCCGGCGCATGCCCTACACCATCCGTTCGAGCACCGCCATCATCAGCCAGATCAGCCCCTCCATCGAGGAGGCTGCCGTCTCCCTGGGCGCGACGGAAGTTCAGTCCTTCGGCGAGATCATGCTGCCCATGATGCTGCCCGGCGTCGTCTCCGGCGCCATCATGAGCTGGGTCACGGTCATCAGCGAGCTCTCCTCCTCCATCATGCTGTACCGCGCCTCCACCCAGACGCTGACCGTAGCTGTATACACGGAGGTCATCCGCGACTGCTTCGGCAACGCTGCGGCCTACTCCACCGTGCTGACCGTCACCAGCGTACTCTCCCTGCTCCTGTTCTTCAAGCTCACCGGGCGGAGGGATATCAGCGTTTGATACGATTCCTTCGCAACAGAAAACCCGCTCAGCTTTCGCTGAGCGGGCGTTGTGTTTATTCAGATCAATACATGCCGCCCATGTCGGGGTTGCCGGCGGGAGCGGGGGCCGGGGGTTCGGGGATGTCGGTGACCAGGCTTTCGGTGGTCAGGACCATCGCGGCCACGGAAGCGGCGTTCTGCAGCGCGCTGCGGGTGACCTTGGTCGGGTCGATGATGCCGCGCTCGATCATGTCGATGTACTCACCCTTGAGGGCGTCGTAGCCATAGCCGGTCTTGCGGCTGCGGCGGATGTTCTCGATGATCACGGAGCCGTCGATGCCCGCGTTCTGGGCGATCTGGCGGAGCGGCTCTTCCATCGCGCGCAGGACGATCTGCACGCCGGTCTTGGCGTCGCCCTGGTACTTGGACTGCGCTTCAGCGACCTTCTTGGTGACGTTCAGCAGCGCCACGCCGCCGCCGGGGACGATGCCCTCTTCGACAGCCGCGCGGGTCGCAGCCAGCGCGTCCTCGATGCGGAGCTTGCGCTCTTTCATTTCGATCTCGGTGGCAGCGCCCACATGGATGACGGCTACGCCGCCAGCCAGCTTGGCCAGGCGCTCCTGGAGCTTTTCACGATCGTAATCGCTCTTGGTCTCGGCGATCTGGGCCTTGATCTGCTGGATGCGGGCCTGGATGTCTTCCTTCTGGCCGGCGCCCTCGACGATGGTGGTGTTCTCTTTGTCCACCTTGACCTGGCGGGCGGTGCCCAGCATATCCATCTTGGCGTCCTTGAGTTCAATGCCCAGTTCGGTAGAGATCACGGTACCGCCGGTCAGGATGGCGATATCCTGCAGCATTTCCTTGCGGCGGTCGCCGAAGCCGGGGGCCTTGACGGCGACGCAGGTGAAGGTGCCGCGCAGCTTGTTCAGCACCAGGGTAGCCAGGGCTTCGCCCTCGACGTCCTCAGCGATGATCAGCATCTTGCGGCCGGCCTGCACGACCTGCTCCAGCACGGGCAGGATCTCCTGGATGTTGGAGATCTTCTTGTCGGTGATCAGGATCATGGGGTTCTCGAGCTCGGCGACCATCTTGTCGGAGTCGGTGACCATGTACGCGGAAGCGTAGCCGCGGTCAAACTGCATGCCCTCGACGGTGTTGAGCTCGGTCTTCATGGTCTTGCTCTCTTCGACGGTGATGACGCCGTCGTTGCCGACCTTCTCCATGGCGTCGGAGATCAGCTTGCCGATCTCTTCGTCGCCGGCAGAGATGGAAGCGACCTGAGCGATGGCCTGCTTGCCGGTGATGGGCTGGCTGATTTCCTTCAGCGCGTCCACGGCGGCTTCGGTGGCGGCCTCGATGCCCTTCTTCAGGACCATCGGGTTCGCGCCGGCGGCCAGGTTCTTGATGCCCTCACGGACGATCGCCTGCGCCAGCAGGGTCGCGGTGGTGGTGCCGTCGCCGGCCACGTCGTTGGTCTTGGTGGCGACTTCCTTGATCAGCTGCGCGCCCATGTTCTCGAAGGGATCCTTCAGTTCCACTTCCTTGGCGATGGTCACGCCGTCATTGGTGATGAGGGGAGAGCCGTACTTCTTGTCCAGCACGACGTTGCGGCCCTTCGGGCCAAGGGTAATCTTGACGGTATTGGCCAGCTGGTCGATACCGGACTGCAGAGAGCGGCGGGCATCCTCGCCGTACTTGATTTGCTTTGCCATAATCGTTATCCTCCAATACTACTCTGTTTACTCAACTACAGCCAGGATGTCGCTCTGACGGACCAAGATGTATTCCTGATCGTCCAGCTTGACTTCCGTGCCGGCATACTTGGAATAAATGACCTTCTGGCCGACCTTGACCTGCATCTTGACTTCCTTGCCGTCCACCAGGCCGCCGGGGCCTACGGCCAGCACTTCGGCCATCTGGGGCTTTTCCTTCGCGGAACCGGGCAGGACGATGCCGCCCTTGGTTACTTCTTCAGTTTCAACATTCTTGATGACCACACGGTCAAACAAAGGCTTTACTGTCATGATTCAGACCTCCTTGCGATTTGTTAGCACTCTCAATTGTTGAGTGCTAACCTACGCGCATACTATACTACAAATCGCAGAAGAATACAAGCCCTTTTTGGAAATTTTCATATATTGACACGTTTGCGCTGGTTTTTTCGTGTTTTAGCCTTGCGGCTCCCGTCCGGTTCGCGTATAATACAGGCGAACGATTCGTACGCAGAGTAGCTGCAGGCGCGTCAAGTGCTCATGAACGGGGAGTTGTCATGAGACGAAGCCGGGTCTCCCGGCGCGGTGCCTGCGGCGCATCCCGCTGCAATGTGCAACTGCCTCTGCGGATCGAAAGAGACAAGGAGGTTGTTTTTGTATGCAAAAAAAAGCTGAAAGCGTCAGGCTGTACGACACCCCGTTTTCCAGGGAATACTGGGCGCAGGCGGTTTCCGAGTTCAAGGACCTGCGGATGCTTTTGTTCGCCGCGCTGATGATCGCCCTCAGGGTCGCGCTGAAATCCGTCAGCATTCCCCTGGCGGCCAATCTGCGCATCAACATCGCGTTTTTTATCAACGCCTACGGCGCGATGGTGTTCGGGCCGGTCGTCGCCGTCGCCGCCGCCGCCGTATCGGATACCCTGGGCTGCCTGCTCTTCCCCAGCGGCCCCTACTTTTTCCCCTTCATACTGACGGAGATCGCGGGGTCACTGATCTTTGCCCTGTTCCTCTACCGCACGAAGGTCACGGTGCTGCGCGTGACCCTTTCCCGCTTCTGCATTGACTTCTTCGTGAACATCGTACTGAATACGCCGATCATGTGGCTGTATTATCAGATGGTGCTCGGGAAGAACTACGCGATCTTCGACGCCATGCGCGTGGTGAAGAACCTGGTCATGTTCCCCATCGAATCCGTGCTGCTGGTATTGTTCCTGCAGGTGGTGATCCCGCCGACCCGCAAGCTGGGCTGGCTGGCCAGCGACGCGGAGGACCTGCGTTTCAGCCGGAAAAACGTGATCACCCTCGCGGCCTTTGCCCTGGCCGGCATCGCCGCAGTCACGCTGTACGTCATCTACAAATAAGGCAGGAGGATCCCGCCATGCCCGACAAGCAAGCCATATTCGATATTCTGCTCGCCACTTATCCGGACGCGAAGCCCGAACTGGATTTTGAAGACCCCTACCAGACGCTGGTGGCGACCATTCTGGCCGCCCAGTGCACCGACAAACGGGTCAACCAGGTGACGCCCGCCGTGTTCCGCGATTTCCCGACCCCCGCCGCCATGGCGGAAACCACACCCGAGATCCTGTTTCCCTACGTTAAAAGCTGCGGGTTCAAGACGAAAGCGGCGAATATCGTCAACGCCTGCAAAATGATCGTGGAAAAGCACGGCGGCGAGGTCCCCCATACCATGGAGGAGCTGACCGCCCTGCCCGGCGTGGGCCGCAAAACCGCCAGCGTGGTGCTGTGCTTCGCGTTCGGCATCCCGGCTTTTCCGGTGGATACCCACGTTTTCCGCCTCACCCACCGGCTGGGGCTGGTGACCGACGCGGAAAACACGCCGGACAAGGTGGATGAGGCCATGCGCGCCCAGCTGCCGCCGGAGCAGTGGGGCCCGATGCACCACGCGCTGATCTACCACGGCCGGCGGGTCTGCCATTCCCAGAAGCCGGATTGCGCGGCCTGCCCGCTGCGGACATACTGCCCATACGCTGAGGCAAAGAATCAGGAGGCATCCAAATGATCGCACAGTACCCGCCCATGGGCTGGAACAGCTGGGACTGCTGGGGAGCGGCAGTCACTGAGGAGACAGTACGCAAAAACGCGGAATACATGGCTGCCCATCTGAAGAAATTCGGCTGGGAGTACATCGTGGTCGATATCCAGTGGTATCAGCCCACCGCCGTCAACCACACCTACGCGCCCTTCGCCCCGCTCTCCATGGATGGCTGGGGCAGGCTGCAGCCAGCCGTCAACCGTTTCCCGTCCGCGAAAGACGGGCAGGGCTTCAGGCCGCTGGCGGATTACGTGCACAGCCTGGGGCTGAAATTCGGCATCCACATCATGCGCGGCGTCCCGCGCGAAGCCGCCCAGCGGCAGCTGCCCATCGAGGACAGCGAATGGAGCTGCGGGGACGCGGCCAATCCCAACGACATCTGCGCCTGGAATCCGGACATGTACGGCACCAGGGCGGATACGAAAGCCGCCGCGGACTACTATGCCGGCATCTTCCGCCTGTACGCCTCTTGGGGCGTCGATTTCGTGAAGTGCGACGACATCGCCCGGGAGTATCCGCGCTGCAGGCGGGAGATCGAAATCATCTCCGAAGCCGCCCGGGGCTGCGGCCGGGACATCGTGCTTTCCCTCTCCCCCGGCCCTGCGCCGCTGGAGCAGGCCGAGCACCTCAAGACCTGGGCCTCCATGTGGCGCGTGACGGACGACTTCTGGGACGACTGGACGCTGCTCAAGGCCATGTTCGAACGCGCGCAGAAGTGGTGCGGCCATGCCGGGCCGGGGCATTGGCCGGATCAGGACATGCTGCCGGTAGGCGCACTGCGCCAGTGCGAGGATCCCGAGGGGTGGACGCGCTTTACCCCCGCGGAGCAGCGCACGATGATGAGCCTGTGGTGCATGGCGCGCTCCCCGCTGATGATCGGCGGCGAGCTTACGAAGACGGATGCTTTCACCCTGAGGCTGCTCACCAACGCGCCGCTGCTGGCCATCGAAAAGGAGACCATCGGTGCCCGCTGCCTTCGCCTGACGGAGAACGAATCCGTCTTTGCCGCCTACCGCCGGGAGGGCGGCGGCTATATCGCCCTGTTCAACCTCTCCGACCAGCCCCGCCAGCTGGTCTGCCCGCCGGAAATGCACGAGTTCGGCAGCGTTCAGGCCAAAGAACTGTGGTCCGGCGACGTGGTGTCCGACGGGAATCTGAACCTGTGCCTGCAGCCTCACGACTGCGCAGTGTACAGGATGGAATAATACTCTTCTCAAATTAAAACAGCTCATCTTGTATCCGTCTTGTCCGCCCTCTCTGCGTCAGCCGCCCTCACCGTACCTCCGGGTACGCTTTCGGGTGTCTTCCTTGATAGGACGAACAATTCATGCACAATATTTCGCTCTTTTAACTTGAGAATAGTATAAGACAAATACGAATGAACCAGCCCCGGGCGGCCGGCCTTCCGGCTGCCCCCCCGGGCGGGTTATTGTTCAATAGGGATTATAATTTAAAAAAATCGTATTAAGCTT
>JBGUIY010000072.1:0-4491 GCA_045113475.1 Christensenellales bacterium
GCCTGGGAGTTCATGAAGTGGTGGGTCAGCGCCGATTCCCAGGTGCGCTTCGGCCGCGAGATCGAGGCCGTGCTGGGTTCCTCCGCCCGCTATACCACCGCGAACCGCGACGCCCTGAGGCAGCTGGCCTGGAACAGCAGGCAGCGCGGCGTGCTGGAAGAGCAGATGGCTTCCACCGTCGGCTTCCGGGAGATCGCGGGCGGCTATTCCACCACCCGCCATATGACCAACGCCATCCGCCGCGTCATCAATGAAAAGACCGACGCCCGCGAGACCCTGCTCACCTATTCCAAGACCATCAACGACGAGATACGCATCAAACGGCAGGAATTCAATTTGCCGCTGGAATAACAGACCATGAGAAAGGAGGGAAACCTGATGCAGTCAACTTTCGGAAAGTATATGCACCTGAAAAGGGAGCGCATCGCCTACGGCTGGCAGAAAGCCAAACGGATGAAGGTCTGCTACCTCTTCCTGGCGCCTTACGCCATCCTGTTCTTCACGTTCTTCATCCTGCCCATCGCCACGTCCATCTGTTACAGCTTCACCTACTACAATATTCTGGAGCCGCCGAAGTTCATCGGTTTCCAGAACTACATCAACCTGATCCTGCAGGACGAGGTTTTCCTGACCGCCGTGCGCAATACCTTCGTCATCGCGATCATCACCGGCCCTCTGGGATATATCATGTCCTTTCTTTTCGCATGGTTCATCAATGAGCTGCCGCACTGGCTGCGCACCATCGCCGTGGTGGTGTTCTACGCGCCTTCCATCGCGGGCAACGCCTTCTATATTTTCTCCATCATCTTCCGGGGCGACGCCTACGGCTACCTGAACAGCTTCCTGCTCCAGTTCGGCCTGGTGGATTCGCCGCTCCTTTTCCTGCTGGATCCCAAGTACATCCTGCCGGTCATCATCGTCGTCATCCTGTGGATGAGCATGGGCACGGGCTTCCTGAGCTTCGTGGCCGGCCTGCAGGGCGTGGATCACAGCCTGTACGAGGCGGGCTATGTGGACGGCATCCGCAACCGCTGGCAGGAGCTCTACCACATCACCCTGCCCAGCATGAAGCCCATGCTGCTCTTCGGCGCGGTCATGTCCATCACCGCGGCGTTCAACGTCTGCGACGTGCCCCGCGCCCTGGCCGGCTACCCCTCCACGGACTATGCCGCCCGTACCATCGTCACCCACCTGTTCGACTACGGTTTCTCCCGTTTTGAGATGGGCTACGCCTCCGCGATCGCAACGGTGCTGTTCGTCGTCATGATCCTGTGCAACAAGCTGATCCAGTCCGGTCTGAGGAGGGTGGGCACATGAGCGAAAACAATAACGCCTCAAAGCAGCCCCAGAAATGGACCCGAGCGGATGAGCTGCACGCCCGCCGTGTGCGCCTGGGCGAGATCCAGGAAGAAAAAGCGTTCAATAAGATGCGCTTTGCCGTCATCGCCCTGATCGTGCTCGCCGTCATGGTGGTCCTGATCCTCCTGTGCGGCTGGCGCGCTGACCTCATCAACCAGTTTCTGATCGACGTCGCGGCGGATCCCTCGCTGGAAACGCCCTTCGACAAGGACTACGAATCGATCTACCGCTTCGCCCGCTTCATCCTGATCGTCGCAGCGGCGGCGTTCGCCTTCTTCGCCCTGATCAAGATCCTGGCTCCCAAGCGCCGCAAGCCGAACCGCTCCTTCTGGGGCGACCTGGGCATATACGTGATGCTGGTGGTCTTCGCGGCGGCCATGGCATTCCCGCTGATCTTCTCCATCGGCTCCGCGCTGAAGCCCCTGGACGAGCTGTTCCGCTTCCCGCCCACGGTGCTGCCCCAGCATCCCACCCTGGATAACTTCTCCGACCTGTTCGTGACCATGGGCCAGAGCTGGGTGCCCTTCTCCCGCTACCTGGTGAATACCGCGTTCATCACCTTCATCGGCACCTTCGGCCATGTGGTGATCGCCTCCATGGCAGCTTTCGTGCTGGCGAAATACGATTTCCCCGGCAGCAGGCTGTTCTTCTCCGTGGTCGTGACCGCCCTCATGTTCTCCGGTTACGTGACCGGTATCCCGAACTACGTGATCATGAGCCGCCTGGGCATGATCGACACCTACTGGGCGATCATCCTGCAGGCCTTCGCCGCGCCGATCGGCTTGTTCCTGATGAAACAGTTCATGGAAAGCCTGCCGGACGCCCTGATCGAAGCGGCGCACCTGGACGGCGCGGGCGAGTTCCGGATCTTCTGGTCCATCATCATGCCCAACGTCAAGCCCGCCTGGCTGACCATCATCATCTTCTCCGTGCAGGGCCTGTGGAACACCAATGCCGCCACGGTCATTTACTCCGAAGCGAAGAAGACCCTGGTCTACGCCCTGCAGCAGATCCAGGCCGGCGGTATCGCGCGTACCGGCCAGGCGGCGGCCGTCACGGTCATCGTCATGCTGGTCCCGATCACCATCTTCATCCTCTCGCAGAGCCGTATCCTTGAAACCATGGCCAGCTCCGGTCTGAAAGACTGAGCAGGCTGACTGAACAGAAGGATGAGGAGGAAAACGAACGTGAAACAAATCAGCATCTGGCTGATCCTCTGCCTGTCGGCTGTCATGCTTCTCGCTCCGGTCACAGCCCTGGCCATAGAGGACGGATATACAGCCACCTATACCTATAACTACGACTACTGGGGCGATGTGCGTGAATCCCCCGACGCCTACCGCGTGGATCAGGTGATCTACAGCAGATCCCTGGGTCTGGACAAGCCGATGCGCGCCCCCCAGAGCCTGTTCGTGCAGGGCAATTACCTGTACGTGGCCGATACCGGCAACAACCGGATCATCGAGATCCTGTGCGAAGAAACCGGCTACCGCGTGACCCGGATCATCGACCGGGTCCAGGGCGCGGAACCGGACACCTTCAACACCCCCCGGGACGTCGCCGTCGACCCGGACGGCAACATCTATGTCGCGGACATGAACAACAACCGCGTGATCATGATGGACAAGGATCTGCAGTTCATCCGCTCCTATGTGAAGCCGGACGACCAGACCTTCGACCGCGCCATGGCCTTCCTGCCCAACAAGATCAACGTGGACAGCTCCGGCCGCGTCTTCGTGCTGGCCGTCAACGTCAACAAGGGCCTGATCAAGTATGAGGCGGACGGCACGTTTTCGGGGTACATCGGCGCCAACAAGGTGGTATACAACCTGTGGGACTACATCTGGAAATCATTCTTCACCACCAAGGAACAGCGCGCCCAGCAGGAGAATTTCGTCCCCACCGGATATGAAAACATCTACATCGACAAGGGCGGCTTCATCTACGCCACCAACACCTCCTTCAGCGAATACGACCTGCTGTACGACGCAGCGAAGCCGATCCGCCGCCTCAATTCCATCGGCAACGATATCCTGATCAAGAACGACCGCTATCCCCCCATCGGCGATCTGACCTGGGTGGAGGGCAGCACCGCCAACGGCCCGTCCAAGCTCAAGGACATCACCGTCCTGGACAACGACATCTACATCGCCTTCGACCGCACCAGGGGCCGCATTTTCGGCTATGACCCCCAGGGGATCATGCTGTGGGCCTTCGGCACCAAAGGCAATTACGAAGGCGCTTTCCTGGGCGCCGTATCCATCGAGCACATGGGCTACAAACTCTACTGCCTGGACGAGAACGAATGCAGCATCACCGTTTTCACCCCCACGGAGTACGGCATGCTGATCTACCAGGCGAACGACGAATACCTGAAGGGCGATTACGACAAATCCGCCGACACCTGGCGCGAAGTGCTCCGGCTGAACGGCAACTACAACACGGCTTTCATCGGCATCGGCCGCAGTCAGGTGCGGCAGGAGAAATACGAGGAAGCCATGGAAAACTTCAAAATGGCCCATGACCGCGAGAATTACGGCCGCGCCTACCGCTATTACCGCAAGATCGTGATCGAGCGCAATATCGGCTGGGTGGTGGCGATCATCGCGGCAGTGCTGCTGATCCCGCTGATCATCGGCCGGGTACGCAAGATGAAAGAGGAGGTGAAGAACTATGAGCGCACTGGATTACTCGGCTAAGTCAGCCGCCTCCGGCAGCCGGAAGGCATGGTGGCAGCGTTACGCAGCGACCATGAAGTATGCCTTCCACGTCATTTTCCGGCCGTTCGACGGGTTCTGGGACCTCGTCCACGAAAAACGCGGATCCCTGGCAGCCGCGCACACCTTCCTGTTCCTTTTCCTGCTCACCTACGTGCTGAAGCTGATGTACACCAACTTCCAGTTCATCAGCGCCCCGATCCAGTACATCAACATTTATGAGCGGGCGGCATCGCTGCTGCTGCCTTTCCTGACGCTGTGCCTCGCCAACTGGTCGCTCACCACCCTCTTCGACGGCAAGGGCCACTTCTCGGACATCTATATGGCCATGTGCTACGCGCTGGTCCCCTATATCCTCATCCAGCTGCCGCTGATCCTGATGAGCCACGTCATCTCCTTTGACGAGGCCTCCTAC
>JBGUIY010000073.1:0-18484 GCA_045113475.1 Christensenellales bacterium
CTTCGTAGCGTGAAAGCTGCCTCAATAACAAACACGACTCGGAATACAATCTCTTGAATCATTATGTTACGGGTATGGCGGCCCAGGGGCCGCCGCTACATTGTATACTTCCCGATCATATCAACCCCCATCGGTGATTTCCCAATATTATATGAATCCTGAATAACCTCTGTAAGATATCATATATTCAATCATATATCGTGGTGTCCCCTGTACATGGCCTGCTGTGTCAGCGCACAGTCCATTCAGCATGAATAGACAGAAAATCTCCCCTGTGACTGCTCACAGGGGAGATCGGTATCAATGACTTATCAGTCCTGATAGAGTTCGCGCTTCAGATAGTGCGTATGCAGCAGCTCATGAGCCTTGTGGCTGTTGGGCTTACCGAGGTAGTCCGCGTAGATCTGCTTGATCTCGGAGTTCTCATGGCTCTTGCGCACGGGCTTGTCAGCGTCCTCCTGATAGAGGGCCTTGGCGCGCTCCATCCGCGGGTCGCAGGTCATGCGCACCTGGGCGGGAACGATCGGCTGGCCGCCACCGTTCACGCAGCCGCCGGGGCAGCCCATGACCTCGATGAAGAGGTAGTTCTTCTCGCCGGAGCGGATGCTGTCCAGCAGTTTGGCGGCGTTGCCGGTGCCATTGGCCACGGCCACGCTGATGGTCTGGTCGCCGATCTTCACGTTCGCTTCCTTGATGCCATCGACGCCGCGGACAGGATAGAAGTCCACGTTCTCCAGCACGGTGCCGGTGAGGGCTTCGTAAGCGGTACGCAGGGCGGCTTCCATAACGCCGCCGGTGGCGCCGAAGATAACGGCCGCGCCGGTGCTCTCGCCCATCAGCTTGTCAAAGTCCTCGTCGGGCAGGCTCGTGAATTCGATGCCGGCCTGCTTGATCATGCGGGCAAGCTCGCGGGTGGTGATGACGGCGTCCACGTCCGGATAGCCGGTGGCTGCCAGCTCGGGGCGCTTGGCCTCGAACTTCTTGGCGGTGCAGGGCATCACGGAGACCACGCGGATCCTGGCGGGATCGATGCCGGCCTTTTCGGCGTAATAGCTCTTGACCATCGCGCCCATCATTTCGTGCGGGCTCTTGCAGGTGGACAGATTGTCCAGGAAGTCCGGGTAATAAGTCTCGCAATACTTGATCCAGCCGGGAGAGCAGGAGGTGATCATCGGCAGCACGCCCTTGTTCTGGACGCGGGCGATCAGCTCGTTGGCTTCTTCCATGATGGTCAGGTCGGCGGCGAAGTCGGTGTCGAACACCTTGTCGAAACCCAGGCGGCGGAGGGCGGCGGCCATCTTGCCGGTGACGCTGGTGCCCATCGGATAGCCGAATTCCTCGCCCAGGGCGGCGCGGACGGCAGGCGCGGGCTGCACCACCACGTGCAGGGTGGGATCGTTCAGGTAATTCCAGACCTCGTCGGTGGAATCCTTCTCACGCAGCGCGCCGACGGGGCAGGCGGTGATGCACTGGCCGCAGTTGATGCAGCCCATCTGCGCCAGCTTCATGTTCCAGGGGGACTCGATAGACGTCACGAAGCCGCGGTTCACCGCGCCGATGACGCCGATGTTCTGCACCTTGGAGCAGACCGCCACGCAGCGGCGGCAGAGGATGCACTTGTTGTTGTCGCGCACGATGGAGGGAGAAGCGTCATCCACATCGTATTCGTTGCGCTTGCCGGCGAAGCGTTCGCCGTTTTCCACGCCCAGGTCGCGGCACAGCTTCTGCAGTTCGCAGTTCTGGCTGCGCACGCAGGAGAGGCACTTCTGGTCATGGGCGCTGAGCACCAGTTCCAGCAGAGTGCGGCGGTATTCGCGCAGGGCGGGGGTGTTGGTCTTGACCACCATGCCGTCCGTAGCGGGCAGCACGCAGGCAGCCTGCAGAGCGCGCCCGCCGGTATCGACCACGCACATGCGGCAGGCGCCGATGGCGTTGACGTCCTTCAGATAGCAAAGGGTGGGGATATTGATGCCGGCCTGCTTGGCAGCTTCCAGTACGGTGGTGCCGGCGGGAACCTCGACCTTGACGTTGTCGATCGTCAGGCTAATCATCTTTTCGCTCATGTATGCGTCCTCCTTGAGGTTACTCGCGCACGATCGCGCCGAAACGGCACTTCTCGATACAGGTACCGCACTTCAGGCACTTGACATTATCGATATGGTGCTGCTGCTTGACCGTACCGGTGATCGCGCCGGCCGGGCAGGCACGGGCGCAGGCGGTGCAGCCGCGGCACTTGTCGGTAATGATGTACTGCAGCAGGTTGCGGCAGTGGTGGGCCGGGCAGCGCTTTTCCTTGATGTGGGCTTCGTACTCGTCGCGGAAATAGCGGATGGTGGACAGCACCGGGTTCGGCGCGGTCTGGCCGAGGCCGCAGAGCGCGGTGGCCTTGATGGTCTTGCCCAGGGCTTCCAGCTTTTCGATGTCGCCCTCTTCGCCCTTGCCTTCCACGATGCGGTTGAGAATCTCCAGCATGCGGCGGGTGCCGATGCGGCACGGCGCGCACTTGCCGCAGCTCTCGTCCACGGTGAAGTCCAGGAAGAAGCGCGCGATGTCGACCATGCAGTTGTCTTCGTCCATGACGATCATGCCGCCGGAGCCCATCATGGAGCCGATGGAGATCAGGCTGTCGTACTCGATCGGGATGTCGATGTGCTCGGCCGGAATGCAGCCGCCGGAGGGGCCGCCGGTCTGGACGGCCTTGAACTTCTTGCCGTTCGGGATGCCGCCGCCGATGTCATAGATGACCTTGCGCAGCGGGGTGCCCATGGGGATCTCCACCAGGCCGGTGTTGTTGATCTTGCCGCCCAGGGCGAACACCTTGGTGCCCTTGGACTTTTCGGTGCCCATGCTGGAGAACCAGGCTGCACCTTTCAGGATGATCTGGGGGATATTGGCATAGGTTTCCACGTTGTTGAGCATGGTGGGCTGGCCGAACAGACCCTTGACGGCCGGGAAGGGCGGACGGGGCCGCGGCTCGCCGCGGTGGCCCTCGATGGAGGTCATCAGCGCGGTCTCTTCGCCGGAGACGAAGGGGCCGGCGCCCAGACGGATATGCAGCCTGAAGCTGAAGCCGGTTTCGAAGATGTTATCGCCCAGCAGGCCGTAGGCTTCCGCCTGGCCGATCGCGGTGCGCAGACGCTGCACGGCGATGGGGTACTCGGCGCGGACGTAGATGTAGCCCTCGGAAGCGCCGATGGCATAGCCGGCGATGGTCATGGCCTCGATGACGCTGTGGGGGTCGCCTTCCAGGATGGAACGGTCCATGAACGCGCCGGGGTCGCCCTCGTCAGCGTTGCAGGCCACGTACTTCTGCTTGTCCAGGCTGCCGTCGCCGTAGGCGAACTTCCACTTGAGGCCGGTGGGGAAACCGCCGCCGCCGCGGCCGCGCAGGCCGGAGGCCAGCACTTCCTCGATGACCTGCTCGCGGGTCATCTGGGTCAGGGCCTTTTCCAGGGCGCGGTAGCCGTCGAAGGCGATGTACTCGTCGATGTTCTCCGGATCGATGACGCCGCAGTTGCGCAGGGCGACACGGGTCTGATCCTTATAGAAGTTGATGTCCTCCAGGGACTTGTTGGCATTCTGTTCGTGGGTGGCATGGTCGGTGTAGACCAGGTGCTCCACCTTGCGGCCCTTCAGCAGGTGCTCGGTCACGATCTCGTCGACGTTCTCTTCCTTCACACGGCTGTAGAAGGTGCCGTCGGGGTATACGATGACCACGGGGCCGGCTTCGCACAGACCGAAGCAGCCGGTGCGGATGACCTTGACTTCCTTGTCGAGGCCGTTTTCCTTGATCTTCTCGTCAAAACGTTCGATCAGCTTGGCGGAACCGGAGGATGAGCAGCCGGTGCCACCGCAGACCAATACATGAGCGCGATAAATCTCCATTTTGTCGTCTCCTTTGCTCGATTACCGGTCTTCCGCAGCGCCGATGGTGTATTCTTCCACCGGGCGGCCGTTGACCACGTGCTCGGCGACGATGCGCGGCACCATCTCCGGCTTCACGTGCACATAGGTCACCTTGTTCCCGTCAGGGGTGATGACGTCTACCATGGGCTCCAGGCGGCACATGCCGATGCAGCCGGTCTGGGAGATGGTGACGTGCTGCAGCTGGCGCTTGTTGACTTCATCCATGAAAGCATGCATCACGGGACGCGCGCCTGCCGCGATACCGCAGGTCGCCATGCCGACCACCACGCGGGTCAGGTCGGACTTGTCTTCCTTGCGCAGGTTGATGCGCTCCAGGGTCTGCTTGCGGATCTGTTCGAGCTCTGCCAACGATTTCATTTCATGATCCCTCCCAATATAGGTTCGATTTCTTCTCTCAAAGAGGTTAGCATCCACTGATATACCTCCGGCTCGGAAAGCGGAACGCCGCCGAGCGCGGCACGGATCTCCTCCGTGGAAAACTGCATCTCTCCCTCCGGGGACGCGCAGGTCAGGCAAAACTCCGGCCTGTCCGGATTCGTAAGCACCAGGGTCGCCATCGTTTCCGCCAGGTCGCCCACCGGCAGGCAGTCGATGGAATCGGTATGGAAGTCCGCTTCGATCAGCGTGCCTTCCCCCACCTTGCTTTCGATCCGCACGCCGCCGCCCGAAAGCTGCGCGTTCTGCATGAGCAGCGGGATCCCCAGGCCCACCTTCCGCGTGGTGCGGGTGGTGGTAAAGGGGCTCGAAACCCGCTCAAGCAGCTCTTCGCTCATTCCGCAGCCGTCGTCCCTGACGGACACGGTCAGCACCTTGTCTTCCCCCAGCTTAAAGCCGATCTCGACCCGGCTGGCGCCGGCGGAAATGCTGTTCTGAACGATGTCGGACAGATGCAGGGATATATCGCGCATATTATTCCGCCTTGCGGTACTTGGCAATGATATCCGGGATGGCGTCCGGCGTCAAGCGGCCGTAGACCTCCTCGTTGATGGTCATAACGGGGGCCAGACCGCACGCGCCCAGGCAGCGGGTCGCTTCCAGCGTGAAGCGGCCGTCGGGGGTGGTGCCGCCCACGGGCACGTTCAGCACCTCAGACAGCTTGTCCAGCACCTTCTGGCTGCCCTTGACGTAGCACGCGGTGCCCAGGCAGACGCTGATCAGGTATTCGCCCTTGGGCTGCAGGGAGAACTGTGAATAGAAAGTCGCCACGCCGTACACTTCGCTCAGCGTCACATGGAGCGCCTTCGCGATATATTTCTGCACGTCGATCGGCACACAGCCAAAGATCTCCTGCGCGCCCTGCAGTACGGGCATCAATGCGCCGGGCAGATCCTTGTTTTCCGCTATGACGCGATCCAGGGCGTCATACTGCTCCTTTACATTTGCCATGAATTCATCCTCCTTCAGTCTTGACCAGCGCCGTGTTCAATACGGACGCATAAAGACATGATATTATAGCATTCTGAGGCGAAAAGTGCAAGAATAATCCTTATTATTGTTATACTTTACAGGAAAACTGTCTTTATACGGACATACAGCACAAAAGGGGGCTTTTTTCAGCCCCCCTGATGATCAATATTTGTCCCGATGCCATCCCTGTCTCCGGGAGGCGCGTTTTCATTTCAGCCTGAGCCGCAGGGTCTTGACCTCGAAGCCCCGGAAGGTCAGGTTCAGCTTTCCCTCCCGGACGGGCAGCTCCTGCTCCTTCTGTTCCAGAAGGTCGCAGCGCCAGGCAGCCTCCACCGGCAGTCTAACGGTGAGCACAGCGTCCGCAGCGGCGCGCTTGCATTCGTACAGGCGCAGGATAAGGTCGCCGGATCCGTCCTCCGCCTCCTTGACGGTGTCGATGATGACATTGCCGGCGTCCACGCTCATCATGGAAGCGGCGGGAGCCGTTCCCCCGGCTTCGGTGACGGGCACGTTGAGCTCGTAGCCCTCCCGCACCACGCCGCTGCCGATGAACGGGCCGTCCCACACATAATAGCTATAGGTGAAAGCGTGATGTCCCATATCCGCATGGAAATCAGGCGATTTCGGCGCGCGCAGCAGCGTCAGGGCGATCTCGTCCCCCGCCATGCTGACCCCGTATTTGCTCTCATTGAGGACAGCCGCGCCTCTGTTTTCGTCGCAGAGCGCGGTATAGCGGTGGTTGCACACCTCGTAGCGGTCGGCGTCGTAGGGGCGGCTGCGGTGGGTGGGCCGCCGGACATAGCCGAACTGGATCTCGTTCAGGCCTTCGTCCGCCTGAATGCCCGTCGGGAACACGGCCTTCAGCACCCGGTGCTGCTCATGCCAGTCGGCTTCCGTTTCAAAATCGACCCTCGTCCTGCCGCTTTCCAGGGAGATGCGCTGGACCAGCGCCGATCCCGAAAACGCCCGCCTGACCAGCACGGTGCACTTCCAGGGCGTGCACTCCGCGATGCTGATGCACCCCGCGTCCTCCAGGGGGACGGGGCAGTATTCGTAGGTGCTGTCCAGGTCCCAGGCCTCGTACAGCCGCGGCACGTCCTTATACATCCGCAGCACGTTGCCCGGGCCGCCCAGACGGCTGTGTCCGCCCGCGTCGACGCAGGAAACGATCTCGCCCCGGCTGTTGATCCGGACCGTCAGCAGCCCGTTGCTCATGACTGCCTCGCCGTCCTCCATCCGCACGGACACCGGCTGCGCTGGCGGAGTCATATCCGCCTCGGAGGTCCAGCCCATGGGCGGGATCACGGCGATCCCGTATCCCTGCTCGGTCCTGACCAGCGCCCTGCGCTCCCAGGACAGGCTGTTGAACCAGGTCCTGCCCGTACCGGCCGTCAGCGCGCCTGCCGCCCTTGCGGTCAGTTCCGCCGCGTCCGCCAGGATCCCGTCGTACAGCTTCCGCGCCTCCGTATAGACGCGTTCGATGCTGGAGCCCGGCAGGATGTCGTGGAACTGGTTCAGGAGCACGCGCTTCCAGCAGCGCTCCAGCGCTTCCGCCGGATAAGGCAGCCTGCCGCGGGCCGCCGCAGACCAGATCTCCGCTTCGCGCAGGGCCAGCTCGGATTTCCGGTTTCCCCGTTTGATGGCCGCCTGGCTCGTAAACACCCCGCGGTGGGCCTGAAAGTACAGCTCGCCCACATATCGGTTCTTCGGCGCGCCGTCCGCCGCGCAGTCCTCAAAGAACGTCTGCGGGGCCTCGATGCGCATCTGCGGCACGCCCTCCAGGTCCCGGTTGCGCCGGATATCCTCCAGGTTGTCCCGGGTGGGGCCGCCGCCGCCGTCTCCATAGCCGAAAGGCAGCAGGAAGCGCCGGATATCCCGCTTCTGCACCCGGTCCCGCCAGCGTTCCACGACGGTCTTCGCGTCCGTCTGGGAAGTATAATCCATATGCAGGAAGGAAACGACCTCGCTCCCGTCAATGCCCTGCCAGGTAAAATAATGATAGGGGAACCGGTCTCCCCCGTTATAGCTCCAGAAGATCTTCTGGGTCGTTAGGTATCTGACGCCCGCGCCTTTCAGCAGCTGGGGCAGGGCGGCGCTGTAGCCGAAGGTATCCGGCAGCCACAGCAGCCGGCAGTCCACGCCGAACTCCTCGCGGAAAAAGCGTTTGCCGTACAGCAGCTGGCGCACCAGCGCCTCGCCGGAGGGCATGTTCGTATCCGGCTCCACCCACATGCTCCCGTCCGGGATCCACTGCCCCGCCCGCACTTTTTCCCTGACGCGGGCATAGAGCTCCTGATACAGCTCCTTGCAGATCTGATAGGCCTCCGGCTGGCTCTGCACGTATTTGTATTCGGGATAAAGATCCATCAGGCGGAGCTGCGCGGCAAAGGTGCGCGCCACCTTGCGCTGGGTCTCGCGGTAAGGCCAGAGCCAGCAGATGTCGATATGGGCGTTGCCGATCGCGTAGAACTGCGGCGCGGTGGAGCCGTTTTTCGCCTCCATGAGGGGGCGCAGCTCCTCCCGGGCCGCTGCGTAATCGGCCAGCCGCCGGGAACGGGGCTGTTCGAAATCGACCGTGACGGTGAACCTTTCCAGCGCTTCCTCGATCTCCGCGGCGCGCAGGGACGCCGGATCCAGCACCGCGCGCAGGTCGTTCAGCGTGGATACGTCCTTCCAAAGCTGGTACGCTTCCTCGTGCCAGACGCCGAAGGTGCTCCTGCCCAGCACCTGGCGCGTCACGCTTTCATCGCGCACGGTATAGGCGTCCCCGGAATCCCCGATCATGGGCCCCAGCACCTGGCGCCCCTGGTTGTCCCGCGGATAATCGTGCCCGGCATAAGCCTCCATCAGCAGGTGGAAGCGCTGCCCCGGCACGCCGCTGAGGGTCAGGAACTGGTCGCTGATGTGATGGTGCCGCTCCCTGACCCAATCCGCCCGCCGCGTGCCAAAGGCCCGGCCGTCCACGAACAGGGTAGCTTCACCGCCCTGGTTCAGGTCCATGACGATCCGCTGCCCCGCGGCTGCCTCCGGCAGCAGGATATCGCCCCGCATCCAGCAGTATTCCCAGGTCCGGCCCCAGGCCGTCCCCGGTTCCATCCGGGTGAATCGCCGCTGCTCCGCCTCTTCAGGCGAGAGCATGTCATAGGTGCAGAATCCCTCCAGAACGATCTCCCCCAGGGGCTCATAGAACTCTTTCTTCAGCGCCGAGATCCACGCTTTCAGCCTGTCTTCCCATTCCGGCCGCATATTCCCGTTCCTCCAGCATTCAGTCGTACACGTTCCGGTCCGCCGCATACGCAATGTTACAGAATATTCTGCGCGGCAGCGGTTTTTCCTGCCGCGGCGCAGAGAATCGCAAAAGCCGGAGCAGGTCCTGGCCCGCCAGAAAACGATTGCCTTTTTTGCCGTTTTCTGCGATAATACAGCTTGAAAGAATCACCTCAGGCACTGAATCACAGATCATACGGGAGGGCCGCCTTATGTTTACACAGCAGGATCATCTGCGCATCCATGAGCTCGTCCGGCAGACCACCGGCGTTCCGCTGCCGGAAGCCAGTATCAGCTCCGGACACGGGCTGCGCGTGCGGCTGGAAAACGGAAAAACCGAAATCGCCGCCGAAGACCTGAACGCCCTCGCCCGGGGATACTTTCTCCTGGCCCGCGCCGTAAAAGAGGGACATACCAGCCTTGACCTGACCCAGGAGCGGCACTTCGCCTCCTGCGGCGTCATGCTCGATATGTCCCGCAACGCCGTCATGACCGCGGACGCCGTCAGGCGCGTCCTGGACCGGCTCGCCATGCTGGGGATGAATCTGCTCCTGCTGTATACAGAAGACACCTATACCGTACCGGAATACCCCTATCTGGGTCACCTGCGCGGCCGGTATTCCCGGCAGGAGCTGCGTGAAATCGACGACTATGCGGCCTCGCTGGGCATCGAGCTCGTGCCCTGCATCCAGGTACTGGGGCACATGGCCCAGTTCCTGCAGTGGGACAGCAGCGCTCCCCTGCGCGACCAGCCGGACATCCTGCTGGCGGATCTGCCGGAGACCTATGAATTCATCGAAAAAGCGGTCGCCAGCCTCCGCTCCTGCGTACGGTCCCGCCGGATCCACGTCGGCATGGACGAAGCCCACGGCGTGGGACTCGGCAGGTATTACGCGCTTCACGGCCCGTCGGACCGCTTCGAACTGCTCAACCGCCATGCCGAGAAGGTCTGCGGCATCTGCGCCAAATACGATTTCAAGCCGATCATGTGGAGCGACATGTATTTCCGCCTGGGCTCCCCCCGGAACGAGTATTACGACGCCGATACCGTGATCCCCGACAGCGTCATCCGGTCCCTGCCGGACATCGACCTGTGCTACTGGGATTATTACCATAAGGACGAGGCGTTCTACGACCGCATGCTGACCGAGCACGCAAAAATGGGCCGCACCGTTTTCGCGGGCGGCATCTGGACCTGGAGCGGGTTCCTCCCCCACGTCAAGCGCACGGAAGCCACGATGCGGCCCGCCCTGCGCGCCTGCGCCAGGCACCAGGTGGACACGGTATTCGCGACCATGTGGGGCGACGACGGCGCGGAGACCAATTACTTCCTCGCCTTCAGCCAGCTCCCCATATTCTCCGAAGCCTGCTGGCAGGGGACGGAGGTCTCCGGCCGGGAGATCGCCGGCCTCGGCGAGTGCCTGACCGGCATCCCCGACAGCGCTTTCCGTACCTTCGGGGAGTTCTATCCCAGCGAGCAGGATCACAGGACCGGAAAAGCGCTGCTATGGTGCGACCTGCTGTATCCGCTGACAGACTTCGGCTTCGAAGCCCCGGCGGACGCCGCCGTGCGCTTCCGCGAAGCCGAACAGGCTCTGAGCCCGCATACGGATCTTGAGGAGTGCCGCTACGCCCGCCTGTGCTTCCTCACCGCCGCTGAAAAAGGCGAGATCATCAGCGAGCTGCGCGGGCGCTACCTGGCCGGCGACCGGGATTACCTCCGGCATCTCGCCGACGACCTGATCCCATCGCTCCAGGAGCTCTATCAGGCGCTGATGCGCGCCCACCGCACCCTGTGGGAACGGGATATGAAGCGCTTCGGCTGGGAGGTGCTCGCCCTGCGCTACGGCGCGGTGACCGGCAGGCTGGCGGACGTGCAGGACGAGATCCGCCGCTACCTGTCGGGCGGACTCGGCACCATCCCCGAGCTTGACGAGGAACCCCTGTGCGCGTCCCGCCGTACCGGCCAGCACTACCGCACTTTCGTCACTCCCAGCGCAGGGACGTGACCGTCCGGGGGAATCCCAGCAGATTTAGACGATCAAATATCTGCCGCCCCTCGTTGGTTAGGAAGCTCAGTCAAAATGAAACAGCCGTCTGTCATAAACTGATCGACGGCTGTTTTGTGTTAAACACTTACCTTATATATGTGTCAGGCATCGGTAACATAAGAGCCACCAGTTCGATGAAGAAACATCTGTTTTTCTTTACATTCCTGTATCCTCATGCTATAATCTGATAAACTGTTTTTTCTGTACGTCCAGACAATATCACTGTTTAACACTGTTCAACAAAGGAGGATCGATCATGCGGAGATTCATGCTGATTCTGTTGATCCTGGCACTTGTGCTGCCAGCCGGCATCCGGGCCACGGCCGACGAAAACATGTTTGAAAACTGCTCAAACCTGGAAAAGCTGTTTTCATTTGCGGACGATGCCCTGGAGGAAGGGACGCCCGCCAAAGAAGTCATCGCCGCCATGAGCGCGTGGGCAGAAGCGGAAGGCATCCCGGATGAGCTGACCTGGGCCTGCGAGAACATCGCCGCTTCCTCCGGGAAAGACTATGAGAAGATGCTCGGCTACGCCGAAAGCTGGCCGGTGGACTCCTGGAACACGCCTCCGGCGTCCGAGGACAAAGCGAACAAATGGACGGCCTATACGCTGTACGACGTTTCCGACGCGATGAAGGAACTGCTGAAGGACAGCGGCGCACAGTTCTGCACTCCGGCGGCTGCCTGGGCGGAGACGGACTTCAAGTCACGGCTTGGCGTGGAGTACAGCAAATTCAAGCCCTCACGGGCCCGCGCCGGATACGCCTGCATCGTCATCCGCAAAGGCACGCAGTCGGCTCCAGAAACGCCCTGGACGAGGGACGAAGAGGGTGAATTCGAAGATGCGCTCAACAGCACAGTCAGCAGACTGATCGCCCAGCTGGACGAAGACGCGCCGGTACTGACGGGCAACCCCCATCTGGCGTCCAGCTTCTGGGTATTCAGCCTGAATTACCCCTTCCGCGGCTGGTACGGCTATAACAACCAGAAAGAGGTCAAGGGTTATAACCTGAATATGTCCCTGACCATCGTCGACGCCGCCACCAAGAAGACCATCGGCGAAGTCAAGAAATCCATCCGCCTGCCCAACAGGATCTCCAGCTGGAGAAACGGGATCGCTAAACCGGACGCTCCCGATCTGTCGGAAGAAAAGGGATATGCCGCTTTCGCGAACAAGGCAGCGGCCGCCCTGCGCAAGGAAAGAGCCTCCGCGGCTTCCTCACGCAAGATCAGCGCCTTCAACGCCGAGCAGGTGCTCAACGGCATCCTGCTGGAGCAGTCGAAAAAGCAGAACGACGCATGGGCGAAGGCCATCTATGAAAGCGGCGCGCAGGCCGTGTCGCTGGAAAACGGCCAGCTGGCCTTCTCCCTGCGCGGGTATGATCCCAAAATGAGCGAGCTCGGCACTTACAAAAGTGCCGAAAATAAAGCCGCCTGGCTGCAGGCCGTGCTGGAAAACGCCGCGCAGTACGGGCTGCGTCTCTCCGCCCCGGTGCAGGACGGCCAGCTGACCTCCGCCGGACTCAAGTCGCTGAACAGTGCCGTCAAGTCAGCCGCCGCGGCAGCCAATAAAGCGTTTTCCTCGAAAGATTTCTCTGCAGCGCTGCAGGAAGCGCTCTTCCCCGTGCCGAGGGCCGACAAGGTGACCAAGGCCGAGCAGCTGATGGAACCCGACACGGCCTTCTTCTCGCTGGCCACCTCGCGCTACGGCGGGCCCGGCGAGCACGCCCCGGCGCAGGCGCTTTCCGCGCTGTACTACGCGCAGAAGAGCGCAACGGTCAATATGAAAGGCGGTCCGCACGCCATCAAGCTGAACTGCGTGGGCGCGGATCCGGCGTCCATGCTGAAATCCGCCGGCAAGGCCGCGCTGGATCAGCTGGCAGCCCAGACCGCAGAGCAGCGGGATATGGCCGACCTGCCCGGAGCGCTGAGCCGTCAGCTGGCGGAGAGAGCGGTCAGCCAGCGCGCAAAGGAGACGAACAAATACACCCTGACCATCGATCTGGACGAACTGTCCGGCAGCACGTACCCCGCTGAGTATCAGGAGCATTTCGCTGCGTTCACCTACAACGAGACTGCGGAAGAACTGGAGCAGAACGCGGAACAGCTGCCCGAGGAGGCATGCCAGCCCATGCCGAAGAACGGCGTGCTCCGCGGCGGCAAGGGCGGCACCTCGGTAATCGTCAAGGTCACCAAGAAATCCAGCCCCACCTACTTCCAGTTCCAGTCCGAAAGCAGCGGGAACACGGTCGTCACCGCCTTCGTTCTGCCCGGCAAACAGGTGTCCTTCAAGCTGGACAAGGGCCAGTACCGTATCCTTTACAGCTCCGGCCCGTACTGGTACGGTGAGGAAAAGATGTTCGGCTCCCTCGGCGTCTACCAGAAGAGCGACACCGTGACCATCAAGGACAAGAGCTATCAGCACACATTTACCCTTGAAAACTCGGATACCGGCGATATCAACATCTACAGCGCCGATCCAAGCGAATTCCATCAATGACCGCGCCGGCGTTCAAGGGCCCGGCGGCGCACATATGAAACGCAGCTGGTTCCTTTGATCATGAAAGCCTTGCGCAAACCCGGCTGTTCCGCTATAATGTTTTTGATGAATCCACAGCCCCACCAATCAATTCATGCCGGACTGAACAGTCCGGCATGAAACATGGCTGCTGAATGAAGGAGGATCCCGATGGAGATTCGTGAGTCAGCGGAAGACTATCTTGAGCAGATCCTGATGCTGCTGGAGCAGAAAGGATACGCCAGGTCTACGGATATTGCCATCGGGCTGAACGTGACCAAGCCCTCCGTCAGCGTCGCCATGAAAAAGCTGCGGGAAAACAAATACATCACCATGGCGGAGGACGGCCCCATTTCCCTGACGGATAAAGGCTACGCCATCGCGAGAAGGATCTATGACCGGCACAAGATGCTGACGAAGTACCTGGTTCAGCTCGGCGTTCCCGAAAAAATCGCCCGGGAGGACGCCTGCAAGATCGAGCACGATCTTTCGGAGGAATCCTTCGCCGCGATCTGCGGCCAGATCAAAAAAGACTGAAAGTGCTTATTCCTGCCCTTCCGCGCAGGCAACAAGCTGTCCGCCGTCCATCCGGTAAATACTGTCGGCATACTGCAAAGCGTCGTTTTCATGGGTGACTATGAAAACGGCCTTTTTCATTTCTCGGGCATAACCGCGGAAGGCGGACAGGACCAGGCGCGTGTTCTCATCGTCCAGGTCGCCGGTGGGCTCGTCCGCAAAAAGGATATCCGGGCTCTGGACCATCGAACGGACGATGGCCATACGGCGCAGCTCTCCCCCGGACAGTTCGGCGGGACGGGCATCCCCAAGGCCCCCGATGCCCAGCTTTTCCATCCATTGCAAAGGCGCTTCCGGCGCGATCCTTCTTCCATAGAGGGCCGCCGGCAGCAGGATGTTTTCCAGTACGGTCAGGGTGTCGATGGCGCTGCGGCACTGGGGCACCACGCCGATCCTTTCGTTCCGGAAACGGGAGAGCGCCTTATCGTCCAGGCTGTAAAGGTCTGTACCGCCGATGCTTACCTTGCCCCCGTCAGGCACCAGCAGGCCGGAGAGCATGTTCAGCAGCGTGGTCTTGCCGCTGCCGCTGCGGCCTGTGAGCACAGCCACTTCGCCGCCTTCGATCTCCAATGATAAAGGCTTTACGGCATAGAAATAATTGGCGCCGCCCGTTTTCCGGAAATAGCGCTTCGAGATGTTTTCCGCTTTCAGTATCATATCACGTTCCCTCCCGCAGGGCCGTACCGGGATCGATGCGGCTCAGGCGCCAGGCCGCGACAACGCTGGAGAACGCCGCCACCGCCGCGGAAAGCAGGATCGTTCCCGCCGCGAGCCCCAGCACCGTTCCCGCGTCCGGTAGCAGGTAGGGCAGCTTCAGGGCGTTCTCGATGAGCTGGGCAAAGGGGAAAACCAGCACCGCCGCCATCCCCGTGCCGATCAGCCCGCCCAGCAGGCCGCACAGAGAGGATTCCGTCAGCACGATCCGTCCCAGCATCCTTCTGGATGCACCGGCAAGCCGGAGCACGGCGAATTCCCGGGCGCGCTCCCGGACGATGAGTATAAAGGCCAACAGCAGGATAATGAACGCCAGTGCCCATACCGCCGCGATCAGGAGCGTTATCGTGCGGCCGACACCCGCCAGGCTGTCGGATACGCCGGTGATCATGCTGCGGGTGCGCACGGCGGTGACCTTGCGGATATGGCCGTTCAGCCGGCTGTTCACGGCGTCGATGTCGCAGCCGTCCCTGACCTTCACATACACGGCGGAGATCACCCGGTCGCCGCTTCCGATTTTATGGCTCACGCCCTTTTCTTCAGCGGCTGCCAGCAGGGCGCTCATGGTGTCCATATTGCAGTACACCGCCGTATCCAGGCCGGTGCCTGTGGCTTCCAGGCGGGCGGCCACCTTGCAGCACCGCTCATAAATGCGGATGATCTCGCCCACGTCCGCCTCCACCTTGCAGCCCACCGCCACGTCCATGTCCCCCAGTTCACGGGTCAGGCTCCGGGCTATCCAGGGCTGGACGGTGAAGTCCTTCTCCGGATCGATGCCGATCACCTGGATCTTGATGGAGCAGCAGTCGGCTTTCAGCGAAGCCAGGAAGGTCTGCGGCGCGGCCTTTTCCACGCCTTCCACCTCCAGCGCTTTGTCCAGGGCGGAGGCGTCCATGTAAAATGCGCCGGTCGTGCCCTGCAGGAACATGTTCTGAAAGCTCACCTTGCTCTGGGCTTCGGAGGGCACCAGGATGATGTCCGCGCCCAGCCGGGCTTCCAGGCTGTCGAGGCCGCTGCGGAGGGACAGCACCACCACCGATCCGCCGAACACCGCCAGGGCCAGGAACGCGGTAAGCATGGCCAGGGCCGCGGTGCGTCCGGGCTTTCGGATGAGATTTTTCAAAGGCAAAGAACAGCTTTTCATCTCCGCTTCATTTCCCTCATGCTGATGATCACGCCGGCCAGGGCGCAGAGCAGCGCTGCGGAAAACAGGATGATCATGGCAGGCTGCATCACCATCCGGCAGCGCATGGTGCTCATGCGGCAAAGATCAATGAGCGTCCCCGGCGTCAGGATGCCCAGTACGCAGACGGGCAGGATACCGAGATAAATGCCCATACGTGCGCGCGGCATGCAAAAAGCGAGGACGGCCAGCACACCCAATGCGCATCCCAGCCCCAGCAGCGCCTGCCCCGCCCAATGACACGGGCCGAAGGCACCGTCCTCATGAATGCAGGGCGCCAGAAAGGTTTGACTGCCGATGATAACTATAAGAGAAACAGCCAGGATGAGGACCGCGGGTATCGTCTGCTTATTCATGCGTTATTTCCTTCATGCCCTTATTGCTTTCCGAAGTTTTCATTGATGACTTCCCGCGCCACCTTGCCGTGCTCCAGCACGATGGTGCGCTGGGCGGCCTCGGCCACCTCGGGGTCATGGGTCACTACGATGAGCGTCGTGCCTTCCTTATGGAGCTGCGCAAACAGATCCAGCACGATGTTTTCGTTGGCTTCGTCCAGGTTGCCGGTGGGCTCGTCGGCCAGGATCAGCTCCGGATGGTTGATGAGCGCCCGGGCCACGCACACGCGCTGCTGCTCGCCGCCGGAAAGCTGGCTGGGCAAATGCCTGGCGCGTTCTCTGAGGCCCACGCGGCCCAGGGCCTCCAGGGCTTCCTCCTCATCGGGCAGGGAATGATAATACTGGGACACCATCACGTTTTCCACCGCGGTCAGGTAATTGACCATGTGGAACTGCTGGAAGATCAGGCCGATCTTGTCCCGGCGGATATCTGTCAGGCGTCTGCTGCTCTCTTTGGAAATATCCACGCCGTCCAGCAGCACTTCGCCTTTGGTAGGCTTATCCATGCAGCCGATGATGTTCATCATGGTGCTTTTTCCGCTGCCGGAAGGGCCCATGATCGCCACCCATTCCCCCTGGTCCACATGGATGCTCACGTTGTCCAGCGCTTTCAGCTCGCCGTAGATCTTCGATACGTTTTTCAATTCCAACAAGCTCATTGTGTTATTCTCCTTTCAGAACCAGGGCCGGGTCGATGGCGACCGCGCGTTTGATGGGCAGCAGGCAGGAAGCCGCCGCGATCGCCATGGAAACGATGATGGCGGCGGGCAGGAGCAGGGGCTGGAAGGTGATGGAGGAGCCGAACACGTTGACGCTCACCGCCTGGGCGAACACAAAGCCCAGGAGAGCCCCCATCACGCCGCCCAGCAGCCCCAGGAAGAGCCCTTCTCCCAGGAACTCCGCACGGATGGATCCGTCCGACGCGCCCAGAGCCTTGCGCAGGCCGATCTCCCGCCTGCGCTCGGATACCACCGCCATCATGGTGGTGCTGACGCAGATCATGGTCAGCAGCAGCACCACCAGCGTGACCAGGAATACCAGCGCCGTCAGCTTTTCCAGTACGGAGGCTTCGGAACGGGCCACACGCTTGACCAGCCGCGCCTGCACGTTTTCGCTGTTTTCGGCGATGGCCGCGGCGTACGCCTCCAGCTGGTCAACGTTCGCGGAGACGGACAACTCCGCCACGTCCAGCTGATCCGAGCCGGTCATGGTTTTCATGTCGTCCAGGGACAGGAACACATACCCTTCTTCTTCGCCGCCGGTGGTCAGGATGCCGGCAACGGTAAAGTTCAGCGTCCTGGGCCGGGCGGAGACGGAGGTTTCCGTGGCCCCGTTCAGCGCGTCCACCACAGCGGAGGAGGTCACGGTGGCCCCCGTCAGCGCGTCGACGCCGTCGCCCAATGCCAGCGGCAGCGGCTTGCCGATAAACTGTTTCAGGAACGTTTCATCCTCTGGGATCCGTCCGCCGTATTCCGTAGTCTGGGTGGAGGCGTCCACGGAGAGGGAAGCGATCTTCGCTTCCCCATCCAGTTCCGCGCTGACATACACGACCCCGCCGCCGAAGCCCTCCGCCTTGCCGGTCAGGGAGGCGCCGGGCACCCGGCTTTCCTCCGGGGTTTTGTCTGCGGCGCTGTTGGCCGGCTGATAGGTCAGCTCCATGGTGGAGCCGATTTTCGCGCCGATGGTATCGGCGATGCCTTTGCCTACCAGCACCTGGCGGGATGCCGCGGGATACGCGCCTTCCACGCTGAAATAGGGGCTGGTTTTGGTGATCTGGGCAAAATCCGTGCCCGCGGCGGTAAAGGACTGCTGCCGCGTGGTCATATCCAGCCGCACGTAGCGGTAAGGCGCAGCGCCTACCAGCGCTTCTTCCGGAATGGTCTGCAGCGCGCCGGCCAGGCTTTCGGGGTCCAGCGTCCCGCCATCCCCGGGCAGCAGCAGCATGTTCGCGCCGTAAGAGCGGAACTGCGCGCCCATCTGACGGGGCACGTCCACATAGATCGTCACCAGTCCCGCGAGGATGGTGGCGCCGATACCGATGGACAAAAGCGCGATCAGCATGCGCGAGCGCCGCCGGAGCAGTGACGCGGTGATCATTCTCAGGAACATTCTTCTTTTCGTCATCGTTCATTTCACCGCCTTAATGTCCGCCGTGCAGCACTTCCGCAGGCCGCAGCCGCAGGATCTGCCGGATGGCTGGCAGGCTGCCCGCGATGGTGACCAGGGCGATCAGCCCCGCCACGATGGGCACAACCCTGGGATTCATATCGATGGCCGAGCCGAAAACGCTGCGGCCGATGAGCTGCGCGAAGCCGAAGCCCATGAAGTATCCGGCTCCGAAGCCGATCAGCGCGGTGATCAGGATCTCCGTCATCACCACGCCGGTGATGGAATGGTCCCGCGCGCCGATGGCCTTGAGCAGGCCGATCTCCTGGCTGCGCTCCAT
>JBGUIY010000074.1:0-5700 GCA_045113475.1 Christensenellales bacterium
CCGTGCAGGACCTGATCAGCGGCAAGGTGAAAGCCCCGGCTCAGCCGGAGGAACTGGCTCTGCTGGTGGACCGCTTCGCCCAGGAAGCCGACTTCCTGACCCGGCTGGAAGGCGCGGAAATGACCAAAGAGCAGCGGGAACGGCTGGAAGAGACCATTGAAGCCTACATCCGCCTGCCCAAGGCGGAATACGCCATCCTCGGCATAAAGAAACTGCTGGATATGAACCGGGAAGCCGTGAAAACCACCTTTGCCGAGATGGACAGCCCCGTCATCCGCCAATTCCTCCAGCGCAACGCCTACGCCCTGGGCATCGCCACCGACGAAACCCCCGGAAAGGGCATCAAGGAAAACTGGATGAGCCTGTGGAAAAATTGATCTCCCAGACACAATAAGGAGAGTGATTCTGCGTCACGCAACCCCGACGTACATAAACGCAGCTTGATTATATAACGCTATTCCGCTTGAAACAGCTGCAAAATGACCTGTCCTATTTCTGGGTTTTATCAGGAAGCATATGTTATTGGACAGCATTGACGGACGCTGAGACGATCAAGAGGCATACGGTGTAGCGGCGGCCCCTGGGCCGCCACCCTTGTGGCGTAAAGGCTGCCTCATTACAACCGGAAATAGAATCTCCTGAATTATTATGCCGCGGGTATGGCGGTTGTATCGCGCGCACCGCGGGCGCAAGCGCCTCGCGCACCGCGCACGGGATGCCCAGGGGCCGCCGCTACATTGTCTCAACCCCATCGGTGTTTTCCACATTACAAATATCAATTCTGATCAACATAATCTGAATCATAAAAGCTCCCCCTGAAGCATACCGGCCGGTATTTCCGGTATCCGCTCCAGGGGGAGCATTTTTATTCAGCGCTTCTGAAAGCCGTCTGGTTCAGATCAGATGCCGAAGTCAGCGTTGAGGTTAAAACAGGTCAGTTCCGCTTCATCCCGCTCTTCCTGTTCCAGGACGAGGATCGAATTGCCTACGGTCCAGACCAGGGTGTTGGCGCTGAGGTGGCCCTTATCGTCCAGCATGTAGAGGCCGTTGCCCAGTACGCTCAGGTCGGGCTTGACGCCTTCGCCGTAAGCGGCGGTGATCTTGTTCTTCAGCTGGCCGAAGATGACGGTATTGTCGTCAAACTTCGCCTGCACGCCGATCAGTTTGTTGTTGATAAAGAAGTAGTGCAGGTCAGCCCTGGCGTCCTGGATGTTCGTGTTCTCGTACTCGAGCTCGTCGAAGTTGATTCCGACCACGGTGTGCTCTACGTCGCGCTCATATCTTTCATTGCCGTGCGCCTTGATGACGTCTTCCTGGGTCGATTCGAAGGTGAGGCCCTCACGCAGCAGCGGAAGCTTGGCGTTGCCGGGGACATTGGCGGTTTCAGCCAGAGCGGCCACAGAGCAGCACAGCAGGCAGTTCACAGTCAGAACAGTAAACAGTTTCTTCATTGTTTTTTTCCTCCCATATTCGCGTTTTGCGATTCATGATATTGAATAAGTGTGAAGCGTTTTGCTTCTTCCCTTGTTTATACGGGCCCGTCGGCAATGTGGCAGCTGATTTCTGTAAATTTTTTTGAAATTTTCTATGTGGGATAGTATTCTTCCGCAATAAACCAGCAGGGGCGGAGCCGCCTGGCCATGATATATCCCTTGCTGCCTGCACCGAACCCGGTCAGCTTGAAACTGTCTTCCTTTTCCTCGGTCCGGACCGGTTCGTTATACCTTTCAGCCCATGAAAGCATTTCGGCAACGCTTCCGATCTTCCGGAAATCGTCGTCCTTCTGCCAGTAAACATAAACGGAAGTTTCCGGCTCCGCAATATACCAGTCAAACCCGAGTTTCGCCATGCCGTCATAATCGATCAGGATGTAATCCAGCGAGCGGTCCTTTTCAAATATCCGGCGCACCGGATCGGGCATTGCCTTTCCGCGCTCCGCCTTGCCGTTCCCCGCAGCAAGCACCTCAACCGCCTCGCCCCACTCCGGAGCACACCGCTCGATGAAACGTTCTGCCTTCTTTTCCCGTGTATCATTGATATTCATTAACACCGCTGCTGCAGCTGCGATCCCGCAGACGATCAGCAGCAGCCAGCCTGCCAGCCTCTTTTTTTTCATATCTGCTCTCCGGACAAACCATCATGGGCAGGCTCTTGCACCGTCGCACAGATCCCGCCCGTGCAGCCTTATTTTTCTTTTCCCCACTCGCTTTCGAGGAACTCGTACCGCTTCGTGATATAGTCCGTCAGGTATTCGATATTGGCCTTGAAGGTCTTGCCGCAGCGGGCGATGTTCTCGCTGCTCTGGCGCATGGGCCAGAGGATGAAGTTCATGGCGGCGGTCTTTTCGATGGCGGAAGCGTACTCTTCAATGGATTTGACGCGTCCCGTCCCGTCCTGCTCCATACCCAGCACCACGCGCATGGCCGGGGCGTAGCGCTCACGCCACATCCGGCAGACGGCTTCATAGTACTCGGGTTTCTCGTACAGATGCGGCCACCAGTAGCCATTGCGGTCCACCGTGTTGTGGTAGAAGCCCGTAGGCACCACCAGGCCTTTGCTGTCCTTGGCGCGGCCGTAGTCTCCGAAGGTGGAGTCATAGTCCCAGGCCGGGCCGGCGAAAGCCACCCTGCTCACGCTGTCGTCCGGCTTGTAGAAGAACTGGCTGGACTTGTTGCCGTCCAGGTTCTTGGAGATCTCCTCCAGCATGTATTTGAGCACCAGCGAATCGAAGTCGATATACTCGTCGTACCGCTTGCCGGTACCGGGATCAACCCCGTCCGCGGCGAAGATGGCGTTTTCAAACCCCTGCATGAAGGCGGAAATGTATTCCATCTGCGCTTTGGAGGCGTATTCCGGCTCCTGCACCACGATCAGCTTGCTCCGGTCCGTGGTGTACACGGAGGGGCCGCTGTTGTAGCGCTCCGCCGAGCACTCGTACTCCAGCAGGTAGCCGCCCGTGATGTCCTCCGGGTTTTCGGGGATCTCGATATACTTGAACTTTCCCTTGGCGGATTTGGCGCTGCCGGCGGCTTTGTATTCGCTGAGTTCCTTTTCGTTCACCGCCGCGGTGGCCTTTTCCAGGTCCCGGATGTCGATGCGGTTTTCACCGATCTCCACCTTTTCCTGCAGGATGTACGCGCCGTTGTAGCTGTGATTCAGGTACAGCTCCACCGGCTTGCAGGCCGGCGTGTAGGCCATGCCCACGTAAGCGGCCATGCCGAAGCAGATCTGGTTGCGGATCAGCGAGTGGTCCCGCGCGTTGCTGGTCAGCACCCACTTTTTTGCCTTGCCCATGCCCAGCAGGCCGGTCTTCTGGGCCAGCTTGATGGTGAATCCCTTCTTATTGAACAGGGCCGAGGTATGGCCGCGCAGCTTGATATGCTCCAGCGCCCCGTCATAACCCGCGGTGCCGTCGCTGTTGAACAGCAGCAGGTCGGCGGCCTCCCTGTACTCCTTGGAGCGCTCGATCTTTTTCATATCCCCGGTGGCGGTGTTGATGAACAGCGCCGGGATGGGCGAACCCTGCATGACGCGCACAGAGTACCCTTTGCCCATGAAGCGGAGGATGGCGGTCTCGCCGTCCTTCAGGCCGGGCGCCCGGTCTCCGCTGCGCAGTTTGGTGCCGTTCAGCGTGATCTCCCCGTTCCCGGCGAACCAGACCCGGGCCTCGCCCAGGTCCTTCGCACCGGGCAGGAAGAGGTAGTATTTATTGCCCACGCGCTGCCACATCACCGCGTCCATGGGCATTTCTCCCCCGTCCTCCCGGGCGCTCAGGGAAACGTAGAAGGTGCGGTCCTTCGGCGTGTCCGCCAGCGCGGTCACCGCCAGGAGCAGCAGCAGAGCGGCCGCTGCCGCGCAAAAGAGCTTCTTCATGCAGCACCTCATTCTTCCGTCGTGAATCCGGCCCCGATCATGCTGGTCAGCGCGCGGATGCCGTTCATGAAGTTCAGGTCCGCGCCCTGGGCCTTATTGATCATATCGCCCATGAACACCAGGGCGATGGAGTTTCCGCCGTCCAGGTTCAGCGCTTCCGTGCAGCCCAGGTCCTTCATGCGCTGGGCGAGCCACAGCGGCGCGACCCCCAGGCTCGTCTTCTGCCGGCCCAGCACCGTGAGCACCAGGTAATGCCCCGGCTCGATCATGCCCATGGCGCACCGGGGATCCTCGTCCCGGAAAAAGCGCCGGTCTTCCTTCAGCCGTTCGTCGATCTCCCCGTCCCGGAGCAGGATCGGGCCAAAGGCCCAGGTATCCGTCACGCCCATGGCCAGGTATTCGGCAGCCGACAGCTCCTTGCTCTGGAAGGTCTTCATGCTCCCGTCCCCGAACAGGGCGATCACGTCCAGGTTGGGGATTTTGCATGTGCCTGATTTTGCCGTGCGTTCGTACAGCTTGATCCCTTCGCGGATGACGATCCCCGCGTTGTTGATGCCGCGGGTCCGGCGGTAGCCGTAAAAATCGTCAGAGAACGCCAGCACCGCGCCGTAGGCTTCCGCGATTTCCCGCGGATCCCGGGCGGCGAATTTTTTGGATTTGGGATTCATGAGGGAACGCAGCCTCTGATCACCGCCGAGACGGATGTCCGTTTCAAACCATACCAGAGGCGTGACCTCTTCCGTGATGCGCCGGATCCCGATCCGCACGTCCCCGGAGATATAGTACCAGCAGCCCGCGTCCCGGTCAGCGTGCACATAAGGCGCTTCGCCTTCCGCCCGGAATCCCTCCAGCGTCAGATCCTGAGGAAAATCCTCCGGCAGTTCCGGTCGGGTGTACAGGGAGGCCGTCGCCTCGGTGATCACCGGCGAACGCCAGGCGGAGCGGGCATCCTCCGAAAAGAGGGCGTCCCATGTAGTGTCGTCCATCTGGCCGGTGATCTCCAGCCCGTTGATCCGCTGAAACGCCGACACATGTTCCTGCATCGCCACGTCGTAGGATTTTCCGTAGCGCTTGGTGGCATAGTATTTCAGCTCATACAGGCGCTGCTTGGCCTGTTCCACCGCAGCGCCTCTTTCCCCAAATTTGAGGGTCTGCGCCGCCGCGGGACGCGCGGCAGCTGCCAGCATAAACGCGCACATCAGCAGACAGGCGCAGCGGGACAGGCGCTTTCCCCCGCCCCGGCTCAGTATATTCATGCCCGTTCTTCCTCCCGATGCGCGCGATCGAAGTGTATCATCCGATAAATGTTCCTTTCTGTCCGTGAAATCCGCCGATTATGCGGGGATCACAGTCAAGTGTATGTGCCTTTCGCGGAACCTGCACTGCGCAAAGTCCGCGTCCTTTCATTTTACACGCGCGGATGGGCTTTTTCAAGTGCCCGGCAAACAGGATTTGCAAATAAAATGCAAACAGGATTTGCAAATAAAAGCTCCTCTGAAGATGTCGGTTGGGAACAGCCAAGCAATAACAATATATTCATGTCAATAAATACCGCCGCAATCACAAATGGCCCGTAGCGGCGGCCCCTGGGCCGCCACCTGGTTTGCGGAAAGGTACCCTGGACAGTGAAATCCTGTAAACACCAGGTCGTTCATTCTCCTTTACCATACAGTTTTTACGCCAACAGGGCGAGCGGCCCGGTGTACCGCCCCTACGAGGGAATGATGGTTACCGTTTGGAAACAGTGACGCAATAGCAATATGTTCATGTCAATAAATGCCACCGCAATCACAAATGGCCCGTAGCGGGGGCCCCGGGGGCGGCCCC
>JBGUIY010000075.1:0-8725 GCA_045113475.1 Christensenellales bacterium
CCAGCTGTACGGCAGCGACGCCCTGGACGTGACCGCCGAGGCGAAGGTGCTCGAAACCATGCTCCGGCAGGACGGCCTGCTGGAAAGCGACCGGCGCGCCGGCGGCCAGGCAGCCGCCATGCAGACCATGGACCGGTGACCGGTCTCATATCAACGTTCATTCAGCCATCAAATACATGAATACCGCATCACGAACAGGAGGAATCGACCATGAGTGAGCAGAACAACCCGACCAACGAAACCGCGCATACCGCCCCGGTGCTGAGCCTCGGCAGCCAGCAGGCGCAGGTCGCCCAGCTGGAAAACACCGCCGCCATGATGAAGCAGGCCGCCGAAGCCCCGGCCGCCAAGGACGCCGGCGAGATCGTGGCCTCCCTGGAAAGCAGCCTGACCGAGGAAGAAAAGAAGGAAGTCGAATCTTTCGCGCAGCAGATCGACCTGATGAACCCGGATCACGTGATGATGTACGGCGCCGACGCCCAGAAGAAGGTCTCCTCCTTCGCGGATTCGATCCTCGAGAGTGTCAAGACCGCGGACATGGGCGACGTGGGCGATACGCTGACCAAGCTGATCCGCGAACTGAAGGGCTTCGAGGCCACCACCGAAAAGCCGAAGGGCCTGCGGGCGCTGTTCAGTTCCACCAAGCAGCAGATCGCCACCATGAAGGCGAAGTACGACGACGTTTCCTCCAATGTGGACGCCATCGCCGGCAGCCTGGAAAAGCACCAGGTGCAGCTGCTGAAGGACATCGCCATGTTCGACCAGCTCTACGACCTGAACATGACTTATTTCCACGAGCTGACCATGTACATCGTGGCCGGTGAAAAGCGCCTCCAGCAGGTGCGCGACACCGACCTCAAGGCCCTGCGCGAGATCGCCGAAAAGAGCGGCGACGCCATGGACGCCCAGAAGGCCAACGACCTGGCCGCCCAGTGCGACCGCTTCGAAAAGAAGCTGCACGACCTCAAGCTGACCCGCCAGATCTCCATGCAGATGGCCCCCCAGATCCGGCTGCTGCAGAACAATAACTCCATCCTCGTGGAGCGCATCCAGTCCACCCTGGTCAACACCCTGCCCCTGTGGAAGAACCAGATGGTGCTGGCCCTGGGCCTGGAGCACAGCCAGCAGGCCATGCAGGCCCAGAAGGCCGTGACCGACATGACCAACGACCTGCTCAAGAAGAACGCCGAGAAGCTGAAGATGGGCACCCTGGCCACCGCCCGCGAAGCGGAGCGCGGCATCATCGACATGGAGACCCTGCAGCAGACCAACCAGTCCCTGATCGACACCATCGACGAGGTCATCCGCATCCAGCAGGAAGGCCGCCAGAAGCGCGCCGAGGCGGAAAAGACCCTCGCCGATATGGAAGTCGAGCTCAAGAAGAAGCTGCTGAACATGTGAGGGCCGTCCAGCCATGGCAAATCAGGCAACGGCGACTTATCTGTTCCATTCCGGTTTTCTGGTCAGCGTGGAGGACACCCTGCTGGTATTTGACTACTGGCAGGGTGAAGAGGGCATGTTCCCGGAAAAGGCCCGCCTCACTGAGGAGGACTTCCAGCCCTACAAGCGGGTCTTCGTCTTCGTCTCCCACAGCCATCAGGACCATTACGACCCGGTGATCTACACCTGGGACAAAAAGAAGTACCATATCACCTACATCATCGCCGACGACTTGCCCCAGGCGGCCGCCGGCCGCCGCATGAAGAACGGGGACACGGCCAGCTATGAGTCCATGGAGATCAAGGCCTACGACTCCACCGACCTGGGCGTTTCCTTCTTCGTGGAGCTGTACGGCGTGCGGATCTTCCACGCGGGCGACCTGAACCTGTGGCACTGGCGGGAGGAAAGCACCCTGCGGCAGATCAAGCAGGCGGAGGACGATTTCTACCGCGCCTGCGAGCCCATCGTCAAGGAGCGAATCGACCTGTGCATGTTCCCGCTGGATCCCCGGCTGGGCGGCATGTTCGATGCGGGCATCAACCACTTCATCATGGCCGCGAAGCCGCGCGTGATCATCCCCATGCACTGGCAGCGCCGCAGCGAGGTGGCCATCAACTTCGCCCGCCGCGGGCGTACCCGCTACACGGAAGTCCTGGCGCTGACCAAGCCCCGGGAGCGCGCGGACATCACCTTCAACGAAGCCGAGCTGATCATCCACGTGCACACCCCGGCCAGCAGCCTGTTCGGCGACGACGACCCGGCCAGGAAGCCGGAGGACGATCCCTTCACTGATTCCGACCTGCCGGTGGACATGAAATGAGCACCGGATACCAGGAAGCATATATGCGTCTCGCGCTGGAAGAAGCGGCGCTGGACGAAAACGAAGTGCCCGTCGGCGCGGTGATCGTGCGCGACGGGCAGGTCATTGCGCGGGCGCACAACGCCCGTGAGACGACGCCGCCGGATCCGCTGGGGCACGCGGAGCTGCTGGCCCTGCACCGGGCTGCGGAAACCCTCGGCGAGCGGCGGCTCACCGGCTGCGTCCTGTATGTGACGCTGGAGCCCTGTCCCATGTGCGCCGGCGCGCTGGTACAGGCGGGGATCTCCGCGTGCTATTTCGGCGCGTACGATCCCGCCCAGGGCTGCTGCGGCTCCGTCTATCTGCTGACCCAGGACCCGGCCTTTTCCCACCGGGTGCAGACCGCGGGCGGCTATCTCCGGGAGGAAGCGGAGCGCCAGCTCAAAGCCTTTTTTGAAAACAGAAGAAGCAAACAGTCATGAAAAGAGCGCTCAACGTTTCATTTGAGCGCTCTTGACATCGCATCGACCAGCCTCAGGGCGGTCAGCGGCTGTTCAAGCGTGGCGTCGGCCTCCGGCAGCGGTTCGGCGCTTTCGCTGAGCCAAAGCACGCGCATGCCCGGGCGGGACCGGCGCGCCTGATGGATCACGCTTCTGGCGCTGCTGCGCGGAAAGCCGAGGATCAGCAGGTTCGTGTCGTGCTCATGCAGATGCTCCGTCAGCGTTTCCATCGCGGTCGTCGTCAGCGTGATGACGGTAGACATGGAGAGCAGACGCATAATGGCGCAGACCGCTCTGACGATCCCCTGCTGTTCTGCGGCGATGATGACCCTGAACGGCACGCGTTTTACCCTCCTTCCGGCATTTGTTAGACCAATTATAACAGATACCGTCCCCCAAATCAACCGTCTAATAGCTTATTTGGCCATTATTTTACTGATAAAAACAGGCATCAATGTGTCAGACAGGGAAGAATGGTGATATCGGGCCATGTTTACAGTATCTGAGAACTCTCCCGAGCAGCACCGCTGCTGGGCGGAGATCGACCTGAATCAGCTGCGCAGGAACCTGCGCGTCTACCGCAGTCAGCTGCCCGCAGGCGCGGAGATCATGGCGGTGGTCAAGGCCAACGCCTACGGCCACGGCAGCCGCGACGTCGCCAAAGCGCTGTACGGCGAAGGCGTCCGGCGCTTCGCGGTGGCGGCGCTTTCGGAAGGCATCAGCCTCCGGCCTGTCCTGCCGGACACGGAGCTGCTGATCCTGGGCTACACCCCCGTGGAGGACGCACCGCTGCTGAGCGCCTACCGCCTGACCCAGGCCCTGGTGAGCCGGGAATACGCGGACGCGCTGGCTGAGGCGGCCACCGCGCCCATCGACTGCTGCTACGCCGTCGACACCGGCATGCGGCGCATCGGCCTCGACGCGGAAGATCCGGACAGCGCCGAAGCCGCGATCCGCGCCGTGCGTGCTCCCCTGCGCCTGACCGGCCTTTTCACGCACCTGTGCGTAGCGGACGCGCCGCAGGACGCGGAGAGCGCCGCCTTCACCCGGCGGCAGGCCGCGCTGTTCGACGCCGTCCTGGACCGGGTCAGCGACCTGCCCCTGGCCCGCAGCCACTGCCTGAATTCAGCGGGAGGGCTGTTCCTGGGCCGTGCCGGCACCGTGCGCCTGGGCATCGTCCTCTACGGCCTCAAGCCGGACGCGGCCAACGTCCTGCCTGAAGGCATCCGTCCGGTGCTGAGCTGGAAGTGCCGCGTCGCCATGGTAAAGACCGTCCGTACCAGGGATACCGTCGGCTACGGGCGCACCTGGGCCGCTCCGGAGGAGCGCCGCATCGCCACGCTGACCGTCGGCTACGCGGACGGTTATTCACGCGCCCTGTCCAACCGCGGCTGGGTGCTCCTGCACGGACGCCGCGCACCCATCACGGGCCGCGTCTGCATGGACCAGATCATGGTGGACGTGACGGACATTCCCGAGACCCGGATGGGCGATACGGCCGTGCTGCTGGGCAGGGACGGCGAAGAAACCCTGACCGCCGACGACATGGCCGCCCTGACCGGCACCATCGGCTACGAGATCGTCTGCGATATCTCTATCCGCGTTCCTCGGATCGTTCTTGGAGCGCGCGATCCCGATGTCCATGCGGAGGAGATCGCCGGCCCCGCCGCCGTCAGCGAAGCCGCTGTCCGGCAGAAATACGAACGCCTGACCCGCCTGCTGATCGGGCAGAAAAAGACCGTCACCGCCATGGAAAGCTGCACCGCCGGACAGATCGCCTCCCTGATCACGGACACGGAGGGCTCCTCCGCCATGCTCAAAGGCGCCTTTGTGACCTACAGCAACGAGGCCAAGATCAGCGCCGGCGTCCCGGCCCGGATCATCGACGCATTTGGCGTCTATTCCCCCGAGACCGCTTCCGCCATGGCTGAAGCCTGCCGCGAAGCCTATGGCGCGGATATCGGCATCGGCGTCACCGGCAGTTTCGGCAATGCCGATCCCAGCAACGCCGACAGCGTTCCCGGCGAGGTCTGGTTCGCCGTTGCCCTGCAGGATTCCGTCCGCAGCTTCCATTGCTCCGTTCCCGCTCTGCCTTCCCGCCTCATGTACAAGCTGTACATGGCGGACCTTGTGGCCGACGAGGTGCTGAAGCTGCTGGAAAACGATTAAAAGAGAATCTGCCTCCCTGCCGGCCGCACGGTATCCGCTCCCGCCCGCCGGCCCCGATGATCCATCGCCTCCGCCTGGCATCAGACGGAGGTTTTTTGTATTTGTTCGGCATCACGCGTTGACAAAGCGGTCAGTCTGTCGGATAATATTCATGAAAACAAACGGATATGCAGGCATCGGACCAATCATATCATTATTGAAAAGAGGAACGGACAATGACCGGGAAGAATTCAGGAAGAATGACCGCCCTGTTTCTGGCGGCCCTGCTGGCGCTGATCATGCTGCCGTCCGCCGGAAAAGCGGCGGAAAAAAAGCGTCTGGTGGAAGAATACAGCATCAGCTCAGACGGCAGAGTGAACTCCTGGACCGAATATACCTATACCGCCCAGGGGCACCGCATATCAACACGTCATCGTTCAGCATGGGATACCGAAATAAACGAATACAACGAAGCAAACAAACTCATTAAGGAATCAAGCTGGGAAAAGGACCGGAAGACAGGTGAAACCAGGCTGACCGGTGAAGCCGAATACAGCTATACAGCCGACGGCAAGCTGACGTGCAGGCACTCCGTCTCCTATTCAGGCAGCGAGGCACTGCATGCATATGAGTATCATGATTATGATGCGGCCGGAAGAATGACAGGCTCGCGCTATGTCAACACAAAAGGCGAAGAACACATGCGTTCACGCCGGGAATACAGCCCTGACGGTTCCAGCAGAGAGATTTCAGAAATCCTTCGCAACGGCGTCTGGAGCATCAGCTCGGAAAACTGGTACAATGAGCACGATCTGGTCACACGCACGATCACTCACAACCTGGACGGCACTGCCAGCACATCCAGTTTTGAGTACATTCTGGATGCCAAAGGCCGGGTCCTGCAAAAAACCACTTTCGCAGGCAACGGCAAAACGATCGATCTGTACGAGTGGAATGAGCGCGGATACGCGCAGCACCAGGAAACGATCAGCGAATCAGGCAGCTTCTATTACCGCATGGCATACGATCAGGAGTTCGATGCCAACGGGAAGCAGATATCCGTCGCCTACACCGTCTATGACAAAAACGGGAACGTCACAGAGAGCTATCTCACAGACGAATTCGAGTACGATGCCGAAGGATACCGCATCTGCAGCCGCGTCTACGAAACCTACGGCTATAACGCGCTGCAGCATACAACCTATTACGTATACCAGTATCCTTCCGGGCCGCGCCCGGATTTCGCGTCGCAGCCCGGGAAAAACGGCCGGAACCAGCTGACCCTCGACGCAGACGCCACCCTCTCCGATCTGCAGAGCCTGACGCGGGCGGACGTGGTCAGCCGGTATTACGGCCGCCAGCTCACCGAATGCATCTACGACGCGGATGCCACTGTATACTACTACGACATTCCCGGCTCGCTGCGCTTCGTTTTCAGCCGGCGGGGTTCTGATCATCTCCAGTACGCTTTCTGGTACAGCGAAGACTTTTACACGGATATGCTCATGGAAGTATCGAACGTCATGAGTTTCAACGGTTTCGATTTCGACAGAGCCTCCTCTGATCCGAACGCCATCGGTTTTTACGAAGAACCGGCGCGGTATTCCGGCGGCGGCAGGATCACCCTGGCATACCTTGCCGAAGGCGTGGATGACATTACAGCGCCCACCTACCTCTGCTTCTCGTATCCCCCAAGACCCGAGAACCGGCGCTCCGGCGTGTCCGCTCCGGCGAAGACAGCGGCCCCCGCGCCGACCGCCGTGCGTACATACACGCCCGCGCCGACCGCCACGCCCAGGCCTCAGCCGATATCGACGGCATACAACGACCGCTGGGCGCACGTATGGAAACGGGCGGGCGAGCCGGAAACCCAGCTCGTCATCACAGAAAACGCGGACGGCAGCCTGCACGCGGACATGTATTTTTACCGCATGGGCATGTTTGAATCGGACTTCCTTGCCTTTGAAGATCCTGTCGCGGATTTCTTCATCATCGACAGCGACATGGGCGGCATGCTGGAACTCGACCAGCAGAACGACGGCGTGCTGCATCTGTACATGATGTCCATATCGCCGGACGACGTCTGCTTTGAATACTTTACGGAAAACGAATTCCTCTTTACCCTGGACGGGCAGCCAATCCCAGCGGCTGAGGAACCGGAAGACGACGTGACCGCTGATCCCGCCTCCTGGCAGGGCTATTGGATGACCAACGACGGGAACCATGGAGAGCTGGCCATTACGGACAAAGGCAGCGGATCCGTGAGCCTGGCCGTTTCCTTCCTGCGGACGCTGAGCTTTGAGGTGGACGCGGTCCCGGACGGCAGCCGGATCGAGTTCAGCACCGCCAACGGCGAGTTTGCCGGCGTCATCACCATGGAGCCTGACGGTGCCCTGAGTTTTGCCGTGACGGACGGGTATATCCTCGATCATGAAACCGAGTACTACAGTCTTTTTGAAAACCGGACGTTTTCTTTCCGGCCGGCTGCATACGAGGACCTTTCGTACATCTCCCCCACGGACAAGACCGATTACGGCACAGGCTGGCCGGGACACTGGGCATGCACCGGCAACGGCCGGGAATCCCATCTGTACATCACCGTGGACAGCCTGGGCAATTATACAGCCACCGTCATCTTTGATACCGGAAAAACCTTCCGCGGAGAAACGGGGCAGTTTGACGAAAACGTACTGGATCTGATCACCGACGATTTCGGCGGCATGCTGACGCTGAACCCCAAGAAACGCACGATCCTCCTGTCCGAGGCGTACACCACGGTGGACGAGGTGAGCGACTGGCTGGACGCGCAGCATTACATTGCGGAATACAAGCTGGTGGAGGCTTACGATCCGCAGGCATACAGCGCTGCGCCCGCGACGGCTGCGCCGACTGCCGTACCCGCCAGGAAAACCGAAAAAACTCCGGACGCCTTCACCGGCATGGCGGCCGTTCCCGGCAGGCCTGGTTACCTGCAGGCGGTCATCAGCCGGGCAGACGCCACCAGCTGGATCGAAAGCAAAAACGATCCCACCGCGTTCATGCCCTTCCGCATGTACGACGGAGACGAAACCACCTCATACCAGTTCTCCACGAAAAAGGCGAAGCCGGGCAAGGCGTACCTGTACTTTGAATTTGCCAGGCCCGTCAGCCTGGACGAACTGTGGATCAAGAACGGCTTCTGGAAAATCACCGACGGCAACGACCAGTACACCCGCAACAGCCGCGTCAAGAAAATGACCGTCGATTTCCGGTATTCCGGCAGCAGCCGGTACCGGGACGCCCAGTCCTTCACCCTGAAGGACGACAAGGCCAGGCGGGACTGGACAGTCCTCGGCCTGAAATGCAGCCCGGACGTCACCGGCGTGCGCATCCGCATCGATTCCATCTATACCGGTTCCAAATATAAAAACGACGTCTGCATTTCAGAAATCATGTTCGTGGCGAAAGAATGAGGCAGATCATCGGCAGGCAGGACAGTGAAGTATAACACTGTTGCTCCGGAAGTGTTTTTAACGGAGTAATAATCGCTTGAATCATTATAGAACGGGGATGGCGGTTGTTTCGCGCGCGCACCGCACACAGGATACCTCAGCGGGGAACAACGTCTGTTGGCTGGAAATAGCATAGTAACAGCAATTTGTCCAATATCAACAAACATCGCCGCAATCACAGACGAAGGAAATGTAGCGGCGGCCCCTGGGCCGCCACCTTCGTGGCGTGGAAATTGCCGCATTAACGAACACAACTCGGAATACAATCTCTTGAATCATTGTATTACGGGTATGGCGGTTGTATCGCGCGCGCACCGCGGGCACAAGCGCCTCGCGCACCGCGCACG
>JBGUIY010000076.1:0-3868 GCA_045113475.1 Christensenellales bacterium
TTCTGTACCGGAGTCACGATGTTCGAAATGATTTCAGCCGGTTTGTCAAGCAGCGGCTGGTCGAAAAAATTACCCAGCAGCATGATGACGATGATAATGATCAGCAGAGCGCCTCCGCCGAATATCATCAGATTCCGGCCGAAGCTGCCCCGCCTTTCTTTTGTGTTTCTTTTTTTGCGCTCTTTCTTTGCCATTTGCCTTACTCCTCAGCATCGTCCCGCAGGAACGCGCTGCGGACAATCCGGTGAAGCAGATCATAGTTCTCGGTGAGCTGTCCAACGCCCACGGCGGAACAGGACAGCGGATCCTTTGCCAGGTAAACTTTGATGCCCAATTCAGAAGCAATGTACTGATCGAGGCCGAACAGCAGCGCGCCGCCGCCCGTCAGGTGGATACCGTCTCGCATGATATCGCTGCACAGTTCCGGCGGCGTACGCTCCAGCACGAACTGGATCGCCGCCAGGATCGCGTCGCAGGTGGGCTTCAGCGCCTCATAGATTCTTGTGCTGGAGATCTCCGCCGTCTGGGGCAGGTTGGTGATCAGGTCGCGCCCGCGAATCAGCGCCTTGCGCTCCTCCTTCAGCGGAAGGGCTGCGCCCAGGTCCATCTTGACCTCCTCGGCCGTCCGGTCGCTGATCAGCATGTTGAAATCACGCTTGATATAAGCGGCGACAGCTTCGTCCATCTTTTCGCCGCCGATGCGCACCGAACGGGATACCACGATGCCGCCGAGGGAAATGACAGCAGCCTCGGTCGTACCGCCGCCGATATCCACGACCATGCTGCCCACCGGCTCAAACACCGGAAGGCCGGAGCCAAGCGCCGCGGCAAAGGGCTTCTCCAACAGGTTGAGCCCGTTTTTGCGCACCCCCGCGTACAGCGCCGCCTGGCGCACCGCGCGGCGCTCGATCGGCGACATGCGGCTGGGAATCGTCACGATGGCGCGCGGTTTGACCAGCCGGGACACGCCGATCGCCTTTTTCATGAAAAAATGCAGCAGATATTCCGCCATTTCAAAATCGCGGATCATGCCGTCCGTCAGCGGGCGGACCGCGGATACGTCACCGGTCGTGCGGCCCAAAAGGGCACGCGCATCTTCGCCGATCGCTTTGACGGCGTGTTTTCCCTTACTGTCCACCACCAGGATCGTCGGTTCGTTGATCACGATGCCTTTTCTGCGGACATGCACCAGCGTATTGGATGTTCCCAGGTCAATTCCGATATCAGGCGCAATGATTGCCATAGTTCAATTCCCGTCTTCCATTCCCAAAATCATCTTAAGTGATATTGCTCAGCAGCTCTCTGACAGTTGTGAGCGGAAGACCGACCACATTTGAAAAACTGCCCTCAATTTTGTCGATAAAGTATCCTGCCCGGCCCTGTATCGCGTAAGCGCCGGCCTTGTCAAAGGGTTCATTTGTCGCGATGTAGGCGTCGATCTCTTCTTCGGTCATCGTCACGAAATGTACCCGCGTTACCGTGCAGGCGGTCTTTACGCCGCCGGCGGCATCGATGACCGCCACTCCGGTATACACCTCGTGCCAGCGGCCGTTCAGAGTTTCGAGCATGCCCCGCGCGTCCTGTATGTCTTTCGGCTTTCCGAATACACGCTCTCCCGCGTATACCACCGTATCGGCGCCAAGAACCACGCAGCCCGGATGCAGTTTCCAGACTGCCTCCGCTTTTGCTTTCGCGTTGTGTACAGTGACCTCCGCCGGCTGACCTTCGTTGGTCTCCTGCGCGTGCGCGCTTTCAACGGTAAAATCGATACCGGCCTGCGCCAGCAGCTCTCTGCGGCGGGGGGACTCGGAAGCCAAAATCAGAGAATGTGCCATAAACCCCTCCCGAGCAGTCCAGTTCCGGCACTTTCGTGTCCGGCTGAACCGTTGGAGTGATATTATAGCACAATTTAGCTCTCCCGTACAGACGATCGGAGAGATTTAACAAATGCGCCCATTGACCCGAAACCGTTCTTCTGGCCGGCAGCTGTTCAGCGGATGATCCCGCCGCCGAGACAGGTTTCCCCGTCGTAGAGCACCGCGCTCTGTCCCGGCGTAACAGCCCGCTGAGGCTGGTCGAAAGCGAGATGCAGCAGGCCGTCCTCTCCCAGTGTCGCCGTGCAGGGCTGATCCGCCTGCCGGTACCGTACTTTGGCCATCAGCCTGCAGGGGGTCCCGGCCGGCAAAGCCTGGCGGATGAAGGTGACTTGCTCGCATTCGCACTCATTCCTGTACAGCCGTTCGTCGTCGTCTCCCTGGACCACGATCAGCCGGTTGTGCGCCATATCCTTGTCGATGACAAAGTAACGCCGCCCGTCTCCGCCGCCGCCGATGCCAAGCCCCCGGCGCTGGCCAAGGGTATAATACATGAGGCCGTCGTGACGTCCGACGACCGTGCCGTCCGGCAGCACGATATCGCCGGGCTGCGCGGGCAGATACTGGGCCAGGAACTGTTTGAACCGCCGTTCACCGATAAAACAGACGCCGGTCGAATCCTTTTTTTCACTGACGGGCAGGCCGGCTTCTTGCGCCTGACGCCGTACCTCCGCCTTGGTCATGCCGCCCACCGGAAAAATGCTCTGTTTTAGCTGTTCCGTTTTCAGCATATACAGGAAATAGCTCTGATCCTTGTTCGGATCGATGCCTTTCAACAGGTCGCCCTGCTCATTCGTCCTCACGAAATGCCCAGTTGCCATTTTGACGGCCATCAGGCTGCGCGCATAATCCAGAAACGCCTTGAATTTGATCTCCCGGTTGCACAGCACGTCCGGATTCGGCGTCCTGCCTGCTTTGTACTCATTCAGAAAGAGCGTGAATACACGATCCCAGTATTCCTTCGCGAAATTGACGGAATAATACGGGATGCCGATCGTCTCGCATACCTTCCGCACGTCCTGCCAGTCGTTTTCGGCGGTGCATACTTCGTTTTCGTCCTGCTCGTCCCAGTTGTTCATGAAAACGCCGATCACTTCGTGACCCTGCCGCTTGAGCAGCAGCGCCGCCAGCGAGGAATCCACACCGCCGGACATACCCACGACAACTCTCATGCCCATACGCCTCCGCGGATCAGGTATTCGGGCAGGCGGGCGGTAAGCTCATTCACGACGGCTTCAACGCTCTGGCTCGCGTCGATGGTCAGGAAGCGTTCCGGTTCCTTCTCAGCCAAAGCGTCGAAGCCCTTCTGTGAGCGCTCGAAGAACTCCCGCTTTTCCTGTTCGATCCGGTCCGGCTCAGACGCTGACAGCCGCCGCCGGAGCGACGTTTCGGCGTCCAGCCGGAGATAGACCGTCACGTCGGGCATGCAAAGCGCCATCGCGCGTTCGTTATATGCCCTGATCGTCTCTGTACCCAGCTGCCGGCCTTCCCCCTGGTATGCCAGAGAGGAATCCACATAGCGGTCGCAGATCACCGCGCTGCCGCTTTCGACCGCAGGCAGGATCACGTCGTGCGCGTGCTGATATCGTGACGCCGCATACAGGAGCGCCTCTGCAGTGGCGGTCATCTCCCCGTTTTCACGGGAGAGCAGCAATTCCCGGATCTTCTCGGAAATTGGGCAGCCACCCGGCTCCCGCGTATGGACGACGGGATACCCGTACTGCTTCATCAGCTTTTCCAGATGGCCGGCCGCCGTCGTTTTCCCGCAGCCGTCCAGCCCCTCCAGAGAAATGAACACGCCGCGGGCAGCGGGAATTTCCCCGAGCAGCGCCATGCTTAAACCGTCAGTGTCCGGTACGGAGAGTGTTCCTGGCGCAGGACGCCAGTCGCCGCCGAAACCGTACTGCACATGGATGCCTTCGATACCGGCTTCCACCGCGGCACTCATATCGTCTTCCGTATCGCCCACCATCACAGCCCGTCCGGGATGATCT
>JBGUIY010000077.1:0-2425 GCA_045113475.1 Christensenellales bacterium
CCGGAGGACTGGGAGGACGCGCTGACGGAGGCCTGCCGGCGGCTGGACGCGCCGAAGCCCGTGATCCTGCCGCGCCACGAGCGGGATTACGCCAGCTTTCACCAGGCGCGCTTCCTGCCGGAGCACTTCGTGGAGAGCGTGCCCTTCGACCGCATGGAAGTCGAATTCATCGATCCGGAGGCGAAAAGCAAGGTCAATGAGAAATATCTGTAAACTCCTGCGGCGGCTGACGGCCGCCGCCTTTCTGATCCTGTGCGCCTGCGCCGCCGCCCGGGCCGAAGTGCGCATCAACGAGGTCATGGCCCAGAACGGCACCTACGTGAACGGCCACGCCTACGACTGGATCGAGCTGTACAACGACGGCCAGAAATCCGTGGACCTGAGCGGCTGGCACCTGAGCGACAAGCCCTCCCGGCCGGACAAATGGACCTTCCCGGCCGGCGCGAAGATCGCGGGCGGCGGTTATGTACTGGTCTACTGCACCGGCGACAGCAGCCTGAGCCCCGGAAAAAACAAGACCTTCTACGCGGACTTCAAGATCTCCGCCTCCGGCGAAACGCTGGTGCTCACCGACGGCGCCGGCAGCGAAGCGGACCGGCTGGAGCTGCCGAAGCAGTACGGCTGCGTGTCCTACGGCCACGCGCTTTCCGGCGGGGCGCAGGGCTACCTGGCCGAGGCAACCCCGGGCAAAAAGAACAGTGCCGAGGCCTGCAGCGGCAGGGCGGAACGCCCGTCGCTGGCGACCCCGGGCGGATTCTATCAGAAAAAGGTCACGGTCCGGGCGCAGGCGCCGGCAGGCGCGACCCTCCGCTATACCACGAACGGGGATACGCCTACGGCGAAGTCCAGGTCTTTCCCCGCCGAAGGGCTGACCCTGAGCAAAACGACGCCGCTCAGGATACGCGCGTTCCGCGACGGCCTGGTGCCCTCCGAAACGGTCAGCGCCACCTACCTGATCAACGACAGCCCGGTGACCCCGGTCATCTGCCTGACCACCGACGACAAGTACCTCTTCAACAGCAAAACCGGCTCCCTGGTCAAGGGCACCGGTTCCATCCCGAACTATGAGCGCGACTGGGAATACCCCGTCAATATCGAGTACTACGATCTGGACGGGCAGGCCCTCGTCAACCAGATGGGCACCTTCACCCCAGCGGGGCATTCCGCCCGGCAGAACACCCAGAAGTCCATCGCCCTGTACGCCCGCCCCGCCTACGGCGCGGACCGGTTCGCCTTCAACCCCTTCCCCCACCGGGATTATGAGAGCTACAAATCTCTCCTGCTGCGCTCCACCAACTCCGACGCCTTCTTCTGCCGCCTGAGGGACGTGGTCTATTCCTCCCTGGCGGAGGGCGAGGGCATCCTCTACCAGGACGCCCTGTGCATCCAGGTGTACATCAACGGCCAGTACTGGGGGCATTACAACCTGCGGGAGAAGATCAACAAATACATGGTCGCCCAATACGAGGGCGTAACGGACGAAGAGGATATCGACGCCATCGACGTGATCTCCCGCACCGGCACCCCGCGCTTTACCTCCAACGGCAGCGGAGAGGACTGGGTGGCCCTGGCGGATTTCTGCAAGACCCACGACCTGAACGACGCGGACAACCTGGCCTATGTGCAGGACCGGCTGGACATCGACAGCCTGTTCACCCACGCCGCCTACGAGATCATCCTGGGCAACACGGACTTTACCAACGTGCGCCTGTACCGGGTGCCGGGCGGCAAATGGAAATACCTGCTGTTCGACGTGGAAGCTTCCTTCAAATCCCTGGACAAAACACCCCTCGAATACTACATCAAGCCCGTCAAAGGCAAGATCCAGGGCTTCCGGCACGAACCGCTGAACGCCCTGCTGGATGTGCCGGAGATGAAGGCGAAATTCCTGACCCGCGTGGCGGAACTGCTGAAGACCCGCTTCACCTGGCCCCAGGTGCGGGAGAAGTTCGTATACTGGGAGGACGCCCTGCGGCCCATCCTGCCCCGGCACATCGCCCGCTGGAAGAACCTGACCATGGACAAGTGGACCGCCAACGTCAGCGCCGCCCGCCACTACGCCCGCCTCCGCCCCACCAAGATCCCCGGCCTGCTGAAAACGGCCATGAAGCTGACGAACACGGAAGTCGAGACGTATTTCGGGGAAGCCCTGGCCGTCCTGGAGGCGGGGCTCAGGTAACAGCCCGGTCCTATACGCATAAAAAGAAAGGCGCGCTTTCACCCTCCGCAGACGGTGAGCAAGCGCGCCTTTTATTCTGAGATACCGGTATTTATCAGGCGGTAGATAGTCTATAATATCCAGGAAAGAATCAATGGGTGTTGAGATGATCAAAGGGTAACGGTGTAGCGGCGGCGCCTGCGCCGCCATACCCGCTGCATGATGATTCAAGTGATATTTCGGATCGAGTTCGTTATTGAGGCAGCT
>JBGUIY010000078.1:0-11380 GCA_045113475.1 Christensenellales bacterium
CCCTCAGGTACATCACCCAGGCCCTGGGCGCGCGGCTGGCGGGCACGGGCAACCTGTCTGAAAAGACCGTCGGGTACTGCACCAAGGACGGCGACACCTCCTGCGATTTCGCCGTGCTCGGCATGCTGACCAGCGTGGAAGTGGTGCAGGTGGGCCTGACCATGGAGGAACTGCCCCGGGAGCTGGTGGTCAAAACGCCCACGGACGGGCTTTCCGGCATGAGCGACGAGGAAAAGCTGGGCATCAGCTACGCGGACATCCACCGCTACATCCGTGAGGGCAGCTGCGGGAACGCCGAAACGGACGCGAAGATCGCCCGGCTGGAGAAAGCCGGCAGGCACAAGCAGCAGATGCCGCCCGTGCTGAACCCTTTTGAAGAGGAGACGAAATGAAGCGGGTTCTGGCCTTTTTCGGCGCGTTCAATCCGCCTACCCGGGCCCATCTGGAGCTGGCAGACTGCGCTTGCCGGGCCGCGGGCCGCGAGGGCGTGCTGTTCGTCCCCTCCCAGAGCGCCTATATCCGGAACGACCAGGGGAAAGACTTCGCCTTCAGCGACGGAGAGCGCCTGGACATGCTGCGCTCCCTGGCCAGGACACGCCCCTGGATGGAAGTGACGGACATCGAGATGGGCATGGCGTCCCAGCCCCGCACCTACACGACCCTCTGCGCCTTGCGCGGCGCCGGCTGGGAGCCCGCGCTGCTGATTGGCTCGGACAAGCTGGCCGAACTGGAGCGCGCCTGGCTGCACGTGCCTGAGATCGCCCGGGAATTCGGCATCGTCTGCATGGCCCGCGGGCAGGACGCATGCGAAGCCATGATCCGGGAAAGCCCCTTCCTGACCGCGATATCCGACCGGATACAGATCGTCCGGACGCCGGACGAGTACCGCGCCGTTTCTTCCACCGCGGTCCGCGCGGAACTCAGGCAGCTGCGGCAGTCCGTGTGCAAACTGCGCGCCACGGTGCCCGAGGAGCTGCTCCCCGGCCTGCTGCAGATCACCGGGATCAACGATCACTGAGAAATGGAGGATGAGCCCATGAAGCTTAAGCCAATCATCAATTCCCTGCTGGATACCGACCTGTACAAGTTCAACATGGACCAGGTGATTTTCCACCATCATACGGACCTGAGCGGCGAATACTACTTCCGCTGCCGCAATAAGGGCGTTGTGTTCACGCCGGAGATGCTGGACGAAATCAACGCCCAGATCGACCACCTGTGCACCCTGACTTTCCGCAAGGAGGAACTGGATTACCTGCGCTCCATCCGCTTCATCAAGTCGGACTATGTGGAATTCCTCCGGCTCTGGCACCCGATCCGGGATTATGTGGAGACGTCCCTGGACGACGAGGGCACCCTCCACATCGTGGTCCGCGGCCCCCTCTTTTCCGCGATGCAGTTCGAGATCTACCTGCTGGAGATCGTCAACGAGGTCTATTTCCGCCTGAAGTATGACTACGATACGCTGCTGGCCTCCGCAAGGGAGCGCCTTGACAGGAAGATCCGGGCCTTCAGGGAAGGCAGATACACCTTCCGCTTCGCCGAGTTCGGCTGCCGCCGCCGCCTCAGCCGGGAATGGCAGGACGAGATGGTGCGCCGCTTCGCGGCGGAAACGGCCAACTGCGTCGGCACCTCCAACGTGTATCTGGCCATGAAGTACCACCTGACCCCCATCGGCACCTACGCCCACGAATACGTGCAGATGTACCAGGGCATCGATTCCATCCCCCTGGCCTATACCAACCATTATGCCATGAAGGACTGGTACAACGAGTACCAGGGCGACAACGGCACCGCCCTCACGGACACCATCACCACCGACCTGTTCCTGCTGGACTTCAACCGCGCCATGGTCAACAACTTCACCGGCGTACGGCACGACAGCGGCGACCCCGTGGAATGGGGCGAGAAGATCCTGGCCCACTACCATAAATACGGGGCGGACCCGAAGACCAAGACCCTGCTGTTCAGCGACAGTCTGGATTTCGACAAGGCGCAGAAGCTGTACGACATCTTCCACGACCGCGCCAAGGTCTCCTTCGGCATCGGCACCTTCTGCTCCAACGATACCCGCGAGGAAGCGCTGAACATCGTGATCAAGCTGCAGACCGTCAACGGCAGGGCCGTCGCCAAGCTGTCCGACACCCCCGGCAAGGCGATGTGCCGCGACGAAAACTACCTCAAATACCTGAAGGAGTCCGTCGCATTCCGCCTGGAGCGCGAAAAATAAGCGTCACAAGGTAAGCATCTGCTCTTGCAAACAAAAAAGATCGTCCCGACCCCGTTTCTCAGCGGGAGGGACGATTTTTTATATGATTGTCTTATAGCCTTCGCATCAGGTCGCCGCGTAGCCCTTGGCCTCGATCACGCCGATGATCTCGCGGACGGCTTTGTCGCAGACGGCCTGGTCTTCCGCCTCCGCCATCACGCGGATGACGGGTTCGGTGCCGCTCTTGCGGACCAGCACCCGGCCGTTGCTGCCGATGCGCTCTTCCGCTTCACGGATGGCCGCCTTCACCACGGCGTCCTCCAGGGCGGCCTGCTGATCGGTCACGTGCACGCTCTTCAGGCTCTGGGGATAGAAGTACATGGGCTTTTTGAGCTCGGTCAGGGTGTGCTTGGTTTCCAGCATGACCTCCATGATCTTGATAGCGGTCAGGACGCCGTCGCCGGTGTTCGCGTATTTCTTGAAGATGATATGGCCGGACTGCTCGCCGCCCAGGCGTCCGCCGTTGCTGACCATCGCCTCGCTCACGTACTTGTCGCCCACGGCGGTCTTTTCATACACGATGCCCGCCTCGTCCAGGCTGCGGAAGAAGCCGAAGTTGGACATGACCGTCGCGACGATCATGTTGCCGGGCAGCTCGCCGCGGTCCTTCATGTACGTGCCGCAGATGTACAGGATATGGTCACCGGTCAGGACCTCGCCGCTCTCGTCCACGCAGAGGCAGCGGTCGGCGTCGCCGTCGAAGGCAAAGCCCACGTCCAGCTTTTCGTCCCGCACCAGGCGCTGCAGGTTCTCGATATGCGTGGAGCCGTAGCCGCGGTTGATGTTCAGGCCGTCCGGATTGGCGCCGATCACAAAGGTGCGCGCGCCCAAGGCGTCGAACACGGACTTGGCGATCATCCACGCGGAGCCGTTCGCGCAGTCGAGGCCGACGCGCATGCCGCTGTAGGAGCGGGTCGCCAGGGAGATCAGGTAACCGATATAGCGGTTGCGGCCGGCCGCGAAATCGACGGTCTTGCCGATCTTGTCCCTTGTCACGGCAGGCGGTTCGGGGGTGATCCCGTCCAGGTAATCCTCGACCGCGCCGATCGTCTCCTCGTCCATCTTTTCGCCGTTCCCGGAAATCAGCTTGATGCCGTTGTCGTAATAAGGGTTATGGCTGGCGGAGATCATGATGCCGCAGTCGCAGCCCTCGCTGCGCACGATGTAGGATACGCTGGGGGTGGTCGTGACGTGCATGATGTAGGCGTCCGCCCCTCTCGAGGTCAGGCCCGCGCACAGCGCGTACTCGAACATATAGCTGGAGCGGCGGGTATCCTTGCCGATCACCACGCGGGGGCCTCCGTCTTCGCCCTCCCTGCGCCGCTTCTCGCTGAAATACCAGCCCAGGAATTTGCCGATCTTGAAGGCGTGGTCCGCCGTCAGGTTAATGTTCGCTTCCCCGCGGAAGCCGTCCGTACCGAAATATCTGCCCATACTGTCCTCCGTTACCTCATTTTTACGATTTCGCCGCTGTTCTTGTAGATATGCCGGGGCAGGATCACGCCGCGGACGCTGGACAGCGGATAAACGCGGCTGCCGGGCCCGATCACGGTACCCGGATTCAGTACGCTGTTGCAGCCGATCTCCACGCTGTCGCCCAGGATCGCGCCCATCTTGCGCAATCCCGTTTCAAAGCGCTCATCGCCGTCGCGCACCACCACGTTCGTCCGGTCGGACTTGATGTTGGAGGTCACCGCGCCGGCGCCCATGTGCGACGAGTACCCGAGGATGCTGTCGCCCACGTAGTTGTAATGCGGCACCTGTACGTGATCGAAGATGATCACGTTTTTCAGCTCCACGGAATTGCCCACCACGCAGTCCGCGCCTACCAGCACGCTGCCGCGGATGAACGCGCCGATGCGCACCTGCGTGTTCGGGCCGATGATGGCGGGGCCTGTCAGGGACGCCGTGGGAGCAATCGTCACGCTGTTGTGCGCCCAGACCTGGGGGGCGACTTCCGTATACTCGTCTTTCGGCAGCGTGCCGATCAGGCGCAGGATCTCATCCTTGATGTGCGGCAGCGCTTCCCAGGGATAGGTGAAGCCTTTCAGAAATTCCCCGGCCATGGAATGGCTCAGGTCAAACAGTTCCTGGATCGTCAGCATAATTGTCCTTTCATGCCAGGATCAGATAAAAGCGCTGAAAAACTGTGCGCGGATTTGGCGTTTAATCAAGGAAACTGCCCGAAAGCGTACCCGGAGGTACGGTGAGGGGAGCTGACGCTGAGCAAACGTCAAGGACACGTGCAGGATTCGGCGGTTTTATCCGAGATTGGTATCAATACAGATGTTCGGGATACATGCCCGCGTCGATCAGTTCGCGGATGGCGCGCTGCACCTCGGGCTTGTCCTCCCGGTAGGTCACGCCGTGCCAGCTGTCCGGCGTCGTCAGCATCTTCACCTTCGCTTCCCCGCGCACGATCATATCGTTGACCGCGAAGGGCAGATAGAATTCCGCCTTGGCGCTGCCGCCGTTTTCGGCGAGGAAAGCGCGGAAATCCCGCTCCAGGGCGGGCAGCAGGGAGGGCATAAAGCCCCAGAAGTTCATGCTGACCGGCGTCTCCGGGGCCAGCTTGTGATAGGTTTCTCCATCCTCAGTGTACAGCGGACCGTCCACCGTGGAGATGATGTGAGTCGTCTCCCGGATGGTTTTCAGGCAGCCACCTTCGTCCGCGGAGCAGACCCCACGGGACACATAGCCCGTCTGGGTCACCGTGTTCCTGAGCTCGTAGGCCACCATCATATAGAGGTCCTGGGCCTCGTTGGCGCTCAGGAAATCATAAGCCTTCTGAAACGCCTCCACGCCGTAATAGTCGTCCGCGTTGATGGCGCAGAAGGGCGCGTCGATGTAATCGCGGCAGCAGAGCACCGCGTGGCCCGTTCCCCAGGGCTTGGTGCGGCCTTCGGGCACCGCGTGGCCCTCCGGCAGCATGGAGATATCCTGGAAGGCGTACACCGCCTCCATTTTCCCCCGCACCCGCGGCTCCATATGCGCTTTGAAGTCCTCCGCCATTTCCGGACGGATCAGGAATATCACCCGGCGGAAGCCGGCCCGGTGCGCGTCATACAGGCTGTAATCGAGGATCGCTTCCCCGCCCGGCCCCACCGGGTCCACCTGCTTCATCCCGCCGTACCGGGAACCCATGCCTGCCGCCATGATCAGCAAGATCGGCTGCTTCATCAGTCACACCTCCAAAGAACTGCCGCAAGGCGCGGCAAAGAGCAGTATATCATAAAAAAAGCCGGATGAAAAGAGGCACATCCGGCAATAAATCGCTGCAATATCCGGTTATCTGTCAGCATAAAGGCAGTACGGGGCGTGGAACGGGAACGGTACGCCCCTTAAGGCGGGCGGCAGCGCTCATTCGATATGCTGCAGCAGGTCCGGCTTCGTCGTGTCGTCGGGGCCGACCAGGGTGAAATACAGGCCCAGCCTGCGGCAGTCGTACTTGCCGCTCATCAGCACCTGGTGCCGGCCGTTCTGCTGGGACATGTGCCTGCGGAACGCCGCCTCGGCGATCTGGAAGCCCGTTTTGCCCTTCATGGTCGTCAGCTTCTGCGACCAGTCGAATATGCTCTCGTTTTCCGGCCACAGATGGACGTACAGCTTTTTCGGCTGCCACACGCCGAATTCGGCGGCGGAATCCGGCTGGATTTCCGGGTCCGCGCACTGTTCGGTCACCGCCTCGATGACGGCGGCCACCATCCGCTTGTGGTTTTCGTTGCCGTATTCGCCGTTCACGTCCTGGGTCACCACCACGGGCGCTTTCACCTGCCTGATCGTCCGCACGACGTAGGCCGGCATGTCCGGATTCCATTTCTCTTCCGGCAGATTGGGATAGTGCTTCACGCCGCAGTGCCAGAGCGCGTCCAGCAGCTCGTTGCGGCGGTCAACGCGCGTACCGGTGTGGATGAAGGTCACCTGCACCTTTTTCCGCAGTTCGCTGGCGTAGGTAGGCAGCAGGCCACCGAACCACAGCACCTCGTCGTCCGGATGGCACGCGATCAGCTGGATATCCGCGCCCTCCAGCGGAGCCTGCCAGCGCTGCACCCAGCCGGGCAGCTCTCCCTCCGTGAGCACGTTGATCCGGTTGATCATGATGCGCTGCCCTTCCCCGGCGCTGATACGGAATTTGTGCGCCGGTTTGCTGAAGGGGATGTAATCGTTGTGATAGGGCTCCTCATACCGCGCGATCTGCTCCGGCTCGTTCCCGTCCAGGCTTTCGACCGTGATCCCGGGCACGGAAGCGTAGAAGGACAGCATCACGCCCTGGGCCGTTTTTTTACGGGGCAGGGTCACGGTCAGCGTTCCGCCCTCGCCGCCGTCCCAGTGCCTGGCCAGGGACCTGGCCAGCATCTGATCCTGCTGCTGGCGGTTTACCGAAAACTTGTACGAGCAGACGGAAGCCACGTCCTGCGCCTCCTGCGCCAGGGCAAGGCCGGCACACATGCAGAGCAGGAATGCCAGGGCCAGCGGAACGGCGCGTCGGATCATTTTCATACCTCTTCAGTCTCCTCCCGAAACGTGATGGCAGGCGGCGTAATGCCCCGGGGCGATCTCCCTGAGTTCCGGCTTCGACTGCCTGCATTCATCGGTACAATAGGCGCACCGGGTATGGAAGGGGCAGCCGCTGGGCGGGGAGGCCGGGTTCGGCACGTCGCCCTCCAGCACGATATGCCTGGATTTATGGGCCGGATCATGCGAGGGCACCGCGCTGAGCAGCGCCTGGGTATAGGGGTGCGCCGGATGGCGGTAGACTTCCTCGGTGATGCCGGTTTCCATGAGGGAGCCGAGGTACATGACCCCGACCCGGTTGCTGATATGGCGCACCACGTTCAGGTCGTGGGAAATGAAGATCAGAGAAAGCTCCATTTCCTGCTGCAGTTCCATCATCAGGTTCAGGATCTGCGCCTGGATGGAAACATCCAGGGCGGAAACGGGCTCGTCGGCCACCACGAAGCTGGGATGGGTGATCAGCGCGCGGGCAATGGAAATGCGCTGCTTCTGCCCGCCCGAGAACTGATGCGGATAGCGCCAGAGCTGGTCGCCGGTCATGCCGATGCGGGCGAGCATTTCCTCCACGCGCTGCTTCAGTTCCTCCTGGGACAGCTGGTAGTGCACCTTCAGCGGCTCGCTCAGCAGCTTCCACACGTTCATGCGCGGGTTCAGGGAGGAATAGGGGTTCTGGAAGATGAACTGCATGTCCCGCCGCTTGAGCCGCAGCTGCTCGTCATTGAGCGCGCTCAGGTTTTCGCCTTCGAAATACACCTCGCCGCCCGTGGGTTCGATCAGACGCAGGATGGCGGAGCCCGTGGTGCTCTTGCCGCAGCCGGATTCCCCCACCAGCGCGAAAACCTCACGCCGCGCCACGCTGAAACTCACGTCCTCCACCGCGTGCACATGGCCCACCACTTTTTTCATCAGGCCGCGCCTGATGGGAAAATACACCTGCAGGTGCCGCACGTCCAGCAGGATATCACGCTTTGGCTCGCTCACGCTTCCACCTCCCCGCTGTTCAGGAAACAGCGGCACTTATGTCCGGGGCTGACCTCCGTCAGGGCCGGCATTGCCTCCCGGCAGCGCGCCGTACAGCGGGCGCAGCGGTCCGCGAAGCGGCAGCCCTCGCTCCACTGGCCGCCCGGCGGTACGATGCCGGGAATGGTGTACAGCATCCGGTTCTCGCCGCCCAGGGACGTCACCGCATGCAACAGCCCCAGGGTGTATGGATGGGCCGTATGGTGGAAGAGCTCCATGACGTTCGCCTGCTCCACGATCTGCCCGGCGTAGAACACCGCGACCTCCTCGCAGGTCTCAGCGATGACGCCCAGGTCGTGGGTGATCATGACGATAGAGGTGTCGTTCTGCTCCTTCAGGTCGTTCATCAGGCGCAGGATCTGGGCCTGGATCGTCACGTCCAGCGCGGTGGTGGGCTCGTCCGCCAGCAGCAGGCGCGGGTCGTTGATCAGGGCGATGGCGATCATGATGCGCTGCAGCTGGCCGCCGGACAGCTGGTGGGGATAGGAGGTCAGCGTCTGCTCCGGCCGCGGGATGTTCACGCGGCGCAGCATCTCCAGGGAGCGCTCGCGCATCTCTCCGCGGCTCATATCCGGATGGTGGAAGGACAGGGCCTCGTACATCTGCATCTCCACGGTGAAGATCGGGTCCAGGGAGGTCATCGGCTCCTGGAAGATCATTGAGATCTCCTTGCCGCGGATAGCGCGCAGCTCGTTCTTGTCCAGGCTGAGGATATCCACCTCGCCGTTCCGGCTTTCGAACCGGACGGAGCCTTCGCTGACGCGGAGCGGATAGGGCAGCATGTTCATGACGGCGTTGGCGGTGATGGACTTGCCGCAGCCGGATTCCCCCACGATGCCGAAGGAGCATTTCCGGGGGATGTCCAGATCGACCCTGTCCAGCAGCCGTACCTCGCTCTTGCCGCGCAGGGTCGTGATCTTGAGGTTGCGTATCTCCAGCAAATGATTCATCTCCGTCCCCCCTTCACAGTTTGAGCTTCGGATCCAGCACGTCGCGCAGCGCGTCGCCCAGGATGTTGAAGGAGAGGATGGTAACGATGATGAAGAGGGCCGGGAAGATGGCCATCCAGGGCGCCTGCTCCATGAATTTGCGGGCGTCGGAAAGCATGCTGCCCCAGGAGGGATCCGGCGGCTGGATGCCCAGGCCCAGGAAGCTCATGGACGCTTCCGTCAGGATCGCGCCGGACAGCGCCAACGTCGCCTGCACAGTGAACGGTGCCAGGATGTTCGGTGTCACGTGTCTGAACAGGATGCTCATCTTTTTCAGTCCGATGGAGCGGGCGTTGGCGATGTAGTCCGTGGATTTCACCGTCTTGACCGAAGCACGCACCGTGCGCGTAAAGACGGGGATATTCACGATGCCGATGGCGATCATGGTATTGACGATGCTCTTGCCCAGCACTGCCACGATGAACAGCGCCAGCAGGATATGCGGGAACGCGAAGACGACGTCCATCACCATCATGATGACGGATTCCGCCTTGCCCTCGAAAAAGCCCGCGATCAGGCCGAACAGGTAGCCGAAGCCGGCGGCGATGCTGACGGCGACCACGCCGACGATGATGGATACCCGCGCGCCGTAGACGATGCGGCTGTAAATATCGCGGCCGAAGTTGTCCGTGCCGAACCAGTAGGTGGCGTTGGGCGCCGCGAAACGCGCCTTGCTGTTCATTTTGCCCACGTCGAAGTGGGCGATCCAGGGCGCGAATGCCGCCAGCAGGATGACGATGCCCACGCCGATCATGCCGGCGCGGCCCATCGGGTCGTCCCACAGCTGCTTCAGCAGGCTTTCGTTCCCGGGAAGCGCGCGGTTGATCACCGGTTTATTCTTTCTTTTCATGCCGCGCCTCGTCAGTTATAGGTGATCCGCGGATCGATATAGGTATACAGGATATCGACCAGCACATTGATGATGACGTACAAAAACGCGATAAACAGCACACAGCCCTGCACCACCGGGTAGTCCCGCTGGTTGATGCCGGTCAGCGTGTACTGCCCGAGCCCGGGGATGGAGAAGATCTGCTCGATGACGACGGTGCCGCCCATCAGGGACCCGATCTGCATGCCGATCAGCGTGACGATGGGGATGGAACTGTTGCGGAAGGCGTGGCGGAAGATCGTCACCCGTTCCGGCGCGCCCTTCGCGCGGACGGCCTTGATGTAGTCCTGCCGCAGCACCTCCAGCATGGAGGAGCGGGTCATGCGCATGACGGAGCCCGCCATCACGGCGCCCAGGATGAAGGCGGGGATCACCATAATTTCCATGTTCGTGCCGAAGTTTTCCAGCAGCCCCACGTATTTGACGGGGGTATGGTAATTGAAACCCTTTGCAAGGAACAGTATCACCAGCGTCGCGGAGGCGAAATTGGGGATGGATACGCCCATCAGCGCGATCACGCGGACGACGCGGTCGATCACGCTGTTGCGCTTGAGCGCCGAGAGGATGCCCAGCGGCAAAGCGATGATCCACGCGAAAATGCAGCCCATGATGGCCAGCTCCGCCGAGATCCTGAAGCGGCTCATGATCTCCGGGAACACCGGGGCCCCCGTACGAAAGGACTCCCCGAAGTCGCCGGTGACCGCTTTGCCGATCCAGCTCAGGTACTGCTCCGCCAGCGGCTTGTCCAGGCCCAGCTTTTTCTCCCACATGGCCCTGAGCTCCGGCGTCTGCTCGATGCCGAGAATGCCGGAAACGACGTCGCCCGGGATCAGCTGCATGATGATAAAGATCGCCAGGCTGATGCCGATGAGGATGGGGATCAGCCCCAGCAGGCGCCGGATGATGTAATCGCGCATGGGTATGCTCCTTGATCATAAATAGGTCAGGTGCGGAGCCAAAGCCCCGCACCTGTTAAGGAAACACCGAAGCACCCGGCGTTTCCTTAAGTCGTAACGGCTGATTACTTGTCGAGGGTCACGCCCGCGAAGTTGCTGGTGCTGGACGCGTTGGGCGCATAGCCCTTCAGCGCCGGAGTCGCCAGGAAGTAGGCCTTCGGGCAGGCGACGGTCGCGGTGGCGCACTCGTCGAGGATGATGTTGATGGCTTCCTTGTAAAGGGCTTCGCGCTTATCGACGTCCGCTTCGGCGGCGCCGAGGACGCAGAGCTCGTCCACGCGGGCGTTGGAGTAGTTCTGGATGTTGGCGGAGCCGGTGGTGGAGAAGAAGAAGGCGACGCCGCGGTTCGGGTCGGAGCCCGCGCCGTTCTGGCAGACCATGATGTCGATGTCATGGGCCTTCCACTTGTCGATGTAGGTGGCGTTTTCTTCGTTCTGCACATCGGCCTTGATGCCGATCGCCTCCAGCTGCTGCTGGACGACCATGCCGATGTCACGGATGCCGTCGTTCAGGCCCACGGTGATCACGGTCTCAAAGCCGTCCGGATAGCCGGCTTCCGCCAAGAGGGCCTTCGCCTTTTCGATGTTCTGGGTGTAATAATCCTTTTCGGTCACGTCCACAGCCCAGTGGCCCATGGAAGCGGGCACGAAGCCGGACACCGCGGCCTGGCCGTTGAAAGCGAAGTCGATGATCTCTTCGCGGTTCAGGGCGTAGTTGACCGCCTGACGCACGCGGGCATCGT
>JBGUIY010000079.1:0-6117 GCA_045113475.1 Christensenellales bacterium
GCTTGGTGGCGTATTCCTTGCAGATATTCGCTACGCCGCCAAGCACACGCTGGCAGGACGCTGCCTGCTCGCGGGCAGAGCCGTCGCCGGGGCGTACGGCGTATACCAGGCTGCCCAGCAGGGTGTTCTGCAGCAGTTCTTTCCCGTCGCGGAAACCGCCGGTCAGCTTCGCCGTCTGATCCGCCAGGGCCAGCAGCTCAGCGCTGTTCTCCCCCGCCTGACGCGCCGCTTCAAGGTCCTGAACAGCCTTGGCGCTCGGCACATAGCCGGGATCGCGCTTGGACAGGGTGAATTCCGCCATGCGCATGGGATTGGAACGATAGCTGGAGGCATCGCCGGAAGGGATCAGCTCGTCCGTGGTGGTCACAGGATCACCGATCACGGAGCAGACCTTCAGCAACGCATTTTCGGTGAGCCCGATCATGGGCGGCCAGTCCTTGATATTGGGGCCGAAGTGCAGTTCCGCTTCCGGTTTGGCATGGCCGAAGCCCTGATAGATCGTCTTGACGTAGGAAGAATCATCGAAACGGTATTCCGGTTCGCTGTCGTCGTACTCCACATCCGCAGCGGAGGTGAGGAAACCGTCGTTGGAGGCAGTCGCAGCGATGGAGCGGGCATCCATCAGCGCGACGGAAGCCATCTGCTTTTCCTTGGGCTTGGAGCCCTCGCGGTTCGGGAAGTTGCGTGTCGTGTGCCGGATGGCCAGGGAGCCGTTAGCAGGCACGTCGCCCGCACCGAAGCAGGGACCGCAGAAGCAGGACTTCAGCAGTACGCCGGCAGAGAGCAGATCGGATACGACGCCGGTGCGCACCAGTTCCATCAGTACCGGGCTGCTGGCCGGATATACGCTCATGGAGAAGAACTCGTTGGGTACGCCATGCCCCTTCATGATCCGGGCAGCGTTGACGAGGTTTTCGAAGCTGCCGCCGGAGCAGCCGGCGATCTCCGCTTCATCCACACGCAGTTTTCCGCCGTGCACCTTGCTGCGAAGATCCAGGTGCAGCGTGGGATCGTCAATCTGGGACTGGGCCTTCTTTTCCGTCAGGGCCAGGATGTCCATCAGATTCTCATTCAGTTCGCGGATAGTATAGCCGTTGCTCGGGTGGAAAGGCAGCGCGATCATGGGCTCAATTTCATCAAGATCGAGGTCGATAGCGCTGTCGTACCAGGCAGCATCTGCCGGCTTCATTTCGCGGTAGGCGTCCGGACGCTTGTGGATCTCAAAGTACTTCCTGGTCTTCTCATCAGTGCACCAAATGGAAGACAGGCAGGTGGTTTCCGTGGTCATGACGTCCACGCCGTTACGGAAATCCATGCTCAGGTTCCCGATGCCAGGGCCGACGAACTCCAGCACCTTATTCTTGACGAAACCGCTCGCGAAGGTAGCTTTGACCAACGCCAGTGCCACGTCCTGCGGGCCAACGCCGTGGCGGGGACTGCCATGCACATAGACCAGCACGACCTTGGGCACGGCGATGTCGTACGTCTTGTTCAGCAGCTGCTTGACCAGCTCACCGCCGCCTTCACCGACGCCCATGGTACCAAGCGCGCCATAACGGGTATGGCTGTCAGATCCCAGCACCATCCGTCCGCAGCCGCTCAGGGCCTCGCGGGCATAAGAGTGGATGATGGACTGGTTGGCCGGAACAAAGATACCGCCGTACTTGACGCATGCGGACATGCCAAAGGTGTGATCATCACGGTTGATGGTACCGCCCACCGCACACAGGCTGTTGTGGCAGTTGGTCAGCACGTAAGGCAGCGGGAACTCCTTGAGGCCGCTGGCACGCGCGGTCTGGATGATGCCCACAAAAGTCAGATCGTGGGAGATCATGGAATCAAACTTGATTTCCAGCGGGCCTTCCTTGGTGATGCTGTGATTCCGCAGGATGCTATAGGCCATAGTGCCCTTTTTGCCCTCGTCCGGGGTGATCGCCTGAGGCAGTTTCCTGTCATGAATCGATTCGAGCAGTGCCTGCGGTCCCTCCGCCAGCAGCTCGCCCTTGTACAGCCATACAGGATGGTCAATCAGTTTCATTAGCCGTCACTCCTTTTTATATAATGATGTATGTGAGAAAAAGCATAGTGTCCGGAGCTGTGATCCCGTAAAACCGATCACAACCCGCCAGCGATCAGTCGAATCACCGACGGCATAACGGCCAGTACGAGGAGATACCTGGCCAGTTGCAGCGCCATGACCTTCGGGGAATCCCCACCGATATCCAGCGAGATCAATGCCATGTCCGACATGCCGGCGGGCACGCAGCTGAACAGACAGGTGGCCCAGGAAAAGCCGCTGATACGGTGCAGCAGGGCGCCGACACCGAAATTGATCAGCAGGCAGTTGACAAGAATCAGCGCAACCGGCAGCGCCAGCGTCGGAAAGCGCTGGATCTCCGCCATGGTGATGGTCACCCCCAGCAGGCATCCGGCGCAGGTCTGTGCGCCGTAACGGATAGGTCTGGGCATGTGTGCCCTGCCCGTGTGCAGGTTGATCGCAGCTGCTGCAATCAGCGAGAACAGGAGCGTGCCCGCAGGGAAGCCGCTGGCTTTGCCCAGCAGGCCCGCCGCCGTGCAGGCAGCGATGGTAATGATGAAATCATAAGGCGTTTTCCGCTGGCTGCTTTTGTCGAGTTCCACCCCGTCCTGCTGCTTGTCCCAGCGCCGGCAGATCAGTGAATCCACCTGGGGCAGGATCAGGAGGCTGAATATATAGCGCGACATCTGCAGCACGGTGGTCTGGGTCGGGTTACCGCCCAGTTCCTCGCTGATCATCGAAATTTCCGTGATGCCGCCCGGCAAAATGGAAAGCAGCGCCGTCGGAAGATCAAGGATCGTAGTCTGCGCAATCAGCTGCCCCATGCCGAGGATCAGCGCGACAACGCAGATCAAGTATACAATCATCAGCTTGACGATGGTGTACATCTCTTTCAGATCCTGACGCCGCACACGCTGACCAACGAAAGCCCCTGCCACGATCTGCACGGTGGTTTTCACCTCGCGCGGCATCATTCCGATACCTGTGGTGATCTTCAGCAGCGACGAGACGATCAGCGCGCCGACCAGCGCGCCGGCCGGCACCTTCAGCCTGATGAACAGTACGCTGCCCGCCGCCGCTGCAGCCAGGGCGATCAGGATTTCAAGAATCGGACTCATCGTGTTTCCGTCTTTCTTATGCCAGGACGGGCAGCAGGGGCAGTTCCTCCGCCCGCAGGATGGCGTTCATCAGTTCCTCGCAGCGCTCGCGCGGGAAAGCCGCAGATGCAAGGCCTATGAACTTGTCGCGCTCCTGCTTTTCCGTCAGGGGTGACGCGGTACTGCCGGACATGTCGTCGATCTGGATCGTTTTGACGGAGCCGTCCTTCATATACAGCGTGGTCCGGCTGCCCCACCGCTTCGGGTACCGGGCAGTAAATTCGGGATCGGCGTTCACGGCAGTATGCGTGGCCAGATACCTGACAAGCGGATTTTCCAGCAGAGTTGGAGTGAATTCGGCCTGCGTCACTTTGCCATTGATCAGACCGGCAGCGACCGTGAAGGGAATGGAGAACTTGGCTTCCACCGGAGATTCGGGATATTTGGTGAAGCCGCACTGCAGCACGCCAACGTCGTATGTGTCCACGACGATGCGGTCAACCTGATCAGGCGCGATCCCCTCATCGTGGAAACGAATAGCAGCATCGATGGCATGGTGAGTCGTACGGCAGCAGGGATAGGGTTTTTTGTCGATATGCGTTACTGCAAAATCCACACCCAGACAAGCGGTCACGCGGTTCATGTCAAAGCTGTCACTCACCGCGGGATATAATCCGCCATCCTCCGCGTCCAACGCACGTCTGGGTCCGGTCATGCCTCCCTGGGCCAGCAGCGCAGCTGCCAATCCGTTGGCGGCTGCCCGGCCCGGGCTCAGGCGTTTGCAGGTCGCGCCTTCCGCAAGGAACGCCCAGAGCCCCGCCGACTGCATGGCGGCGATACCCAGCGCGTCTGCCGTGACACGCGTATCCATGCGGAAGAGTCTGCACGCAGCAGCGGCGGCTCCCAGCGTACCGATGATGCCGGTGGTATGCCAGCCGCGCTTGCGGTTGCTGGACACATCCATGCCCATTCCGGTGCGGGCCATGACTTCGTAGCCGACAATGACCGCCTCCAAGAACTCCCTGCCCGTGCGTTTCAGGGCGTCTGCCACAGTCCATGCCGTCTGCACCACGATGACGCCCACATGGGACTTGGACCCGGTATGTACGTCATCCAGTTCCAGAGCATGGCCCATCATGCCATTCATGAGCAGGGCACTGCCCATATCACTTTTGACCCCCTGGCCCCATACGTCGGCCTGATAGCCGTTCATTCCGCCCATATAACGCAAATAAGCGCGGCACAGTTCCGGCGTGCCTTCACCGGGGGCGGCGCCAAGCGCCGCCCCCACGGTATCAAGCACGCAGAATCTGGCCGCCCGGACAACGTTTTCAGGCGCTCTGTCCAGGGAAAACTCACAGGTGAATCGGGCCAACTGTTCAAGCGCGTTCATGGCTTTCCTCCCGGAGCGTATCAAATATCCAGCGAATTGTATTTTTCAAGGTAGTTCAGCAGGCCACCCTCGTTGATGATCTTGATTTCCTTGTCAGACAGGGTGAAAGACATACTGAAATCAGGATCGTTCGCTTTCCTGATGACGCGGTTCTTCACATCCACGATCAGCTGGTCGCCGTCATCGATGCGGTCGGTATCGCATTCGATGAGCAGCATGCCGTTGTTGATGGCATTGCGATAGAAGATGCGCCCGAAGGTCTTGGACAGAACGGCCCCGACACCCGCAATCTTGATGATGATCGGCGCGATCTCACGGCTGGAACCGCAGCCGAAGTTGCGGTCAGCCACGATAAAATCATCCTGTTTGACGTTCTTGCAGAATTCGGGACGGGCGTCCTCAAGGACATGCTTCGCATATTCCGGCGGATTGGCACGCAGACCGATCAGGCGGCCGGGCGCAATGGAGTCGGTGCTCACGTTGCTGCCGAATTTCCAGGCTTTTCCTTCAATCATATCACGGATCATGGTATTCTGTTCTCCTTCCTGCAAAACGTGCTTACATCACTTCACGCGGATCGGTGATGCGGCCGGTCAGCGCTGTCGCGGCGGCGGTGGCTGGACTGGACAGGTAGATGCGCGCGGTGGGATTGCCCATACGGCCCTTGAAGTTCCGGTTCTGAGTCGCCACGACCACTTCGTTGTCGGCGGGAATGCCCTGGTGCACGCCCATGCAGGGTCCGCAGTTGGGCGCTTCCACCATGGCGCCTGCTTCAGCCAGGGTCAGCAAAGTGCCATCGCGCATGCACTCCTTGTACACTACGTTGGAGTTGGGGATGACCAGCAGACGCACGCCCTTGGCCACCTTCTTGCCCCGCAGGATGTCCGCGGCAATGTGCATATCCTCCACACGGCCGTTGGTGCAGCTCCCGATGAAGACCATATTGACCTTCTCATCGGTGCAGTTGCGGGCCAGATCCACGTTTTCCACGTAGTGCGGCTTGGAAACCAGGGGCTCCAGCGCAGCGGCGTCGATGTCGATCACGCGCTCGTAATTAGCCTCATGGTCGCCGCGGATCTCGCGATAGTCCTCTTCACGGCCGAACTTGCGCAGGAATTCACGGGTATGCTCGTCTGTTTCCATGATTGCGGTCTTCGCGCCGACGTCCACACCCATGCTGGTGATGGTCAGGCGGGCTTCCATACTCATATCGGCAATTGTGCTGCCACGGAATTCAAGCGCACGATAGATCGCTTGGTCGGATTTGATGATACTGGCCAGCTTCAGCATGACGTCCTTGGAATAAACGCCCTTGGGCAGTTTGCCGTTAACGTTGATGCGGAAGGTCTCGGGCACTTTCAGCCAGGTCTTGCCAAAGCGCATCACAGCGACCATGTCGGTGGAGCCGCAGCCGGTGGCGAAACAGCCGAAGGCGCCATGCACAGTGGTGTGCGAGTCGCCCACGATGCAGAGAGAGCCGCACTTCAGGAATTCTTCATATACATGGGCGTGTACGTGGCCGGTGCCACCCTCCTGCCAATGGCAGCCGTGCTCGCAGGCGTAATTGCGGCACAGGGCATGTTCGTTGG
>JBGUIY010000080.1:0-3420 GCA_045113475.1 Christensenellales bacterium
CGCTCTTGTACTCATGCTGCGCGTATACGGTGTACGGGCCGCGGGCCTCGCTGTCGTCCCAGCTGATCTTCGTAATGCCGCTGCTGACGCTGACATTGGTAATCTTAAAGGTGCGCGGTTTCGGCGTGGGCGTCTTGGTGGGCGTGCGCGTAGGCGTTTTGGTAGGCGTGCGAGTGGGCGTACGCGTAGGTGTCGGGGTCGGCGTCGCGAGGAGCCTCCGCGTTTTCCCGATCCTGAAAGGCACTTTGCCCACCAGGCGGCCTTCATGGTACAGTTCGAACTGATAATCGCCGGTCGTCAGTTCCACGCGTTTGCCGGCCTTTTCAAACAGTTTGCCCATGTTGTAGCGGTAATACCAGCCGGAACCGTCGGGCGGATTCAGGGTAAAGCTGTCGTTCTCAAAGAACAGCTCGTCCACCGGCGTGCGAAGCACCGCCAGAACAGTGAAACGGTAGTTCTCGCTCACCTGATATTTCCACTCGAAGCGGGCCAGCATATTCACATTGGCATCCGTGATGTCCGAGAGGCCGTATTCCGTGACCACCTGAACGTCGCTGCCGATCTCAATCACCGGGGCGTGGCTCTGTTCGCTGAATCCGATGCCGGTATACGGGATCGCTTCGGGGATCGTGGCGTTCTTGGCCATGCTTTCATCCAGCAGGGGAGCATCGGCGCCTTTTGCGTCATAATAGACGGCGAAGAGCATCTTTTCCCCGGGCACCACGTTCAGGTTCAGCTGCGAGTCAGCCTCCTCCATGGTGTACCAGGTGTAGTAATCGTTGATTCCGTAGGCGGCGTACACATAGTACTGCCCGGGATGGGAAGCCTTGTAGTTGGAATAGTCCACGGTCACGTTGCCCAGACCCACGATCAGGCTGAAATCCCGCAGCCACTCGCTCGGATCCGGCGTAGGCGACGGGGTCGGAGTGGGCGTCGGAGTAGGAGTAGGGGTAGGGGTAGGCGTAGGCGTGGGTGTTGGAGTGGGAGTGGGCGTGGGCGTAGGCGTCGGGGTCGCGGTAGGCGTGGGAGTCGGCGTTTCATATTTGAACCCCCAGCCGGAGAAGAACGACGTGTTTTCAGACGCAGGCGTCGCCGCCGCCTCGGTCACCGCCGGCTCCGTAGCGGCCGGCTGCGTAGGCTGTGCTTCGCCCGGGGTCTGCTCCGGCCCCAGGAACGGGATGTTCCATCCGGGATAAAGCGACGTCCCGCCGGACTTCGGCGTGACGGTCACATCCGGTACCGGCGCATCCGTCGGGTTTGTCGTGGACGAGAACCCGGGGAACAGCGAAAACAGCGGCGACCCGCCGTTTCCTGCCGTCTCAGGGCGCGCTGCCCCGCAGTAGATGCAGAAATTGGCGTCATTTTCCTGACCGCAGTTCGTGCAGATCCACACGTCGTCCGCCAGCACGGCAGCGGGAGCCAGGAACACTGTCAGCAGCACCGCTGCCAGCACGGCAGAAAACCATTTCTTGCTCATGAAACATACCTCCCCCATTTTTCGATACCTGCGCTGACATTCTACCATAAAACTCCGGGGAACACAAATTAAATTGCAATATTCCCGGCGCTATGCTATAATTTTTCTGTTTCACGGCGGCACCGGGGCACATGTCCCGCGCCCCGGCGGCATCCTTACGAATATCGAGGTATCACTTTGAACGACAACCGTTTATCGCATATCCGCAATTTCTGCATCATCGCGCACATCGACCATGGCAAGTCCACCTTGGCGGACCGCATTCTGGAAAAGACCGGCGTGTTCGAAAAGCGCGAGATGCAGGAGCAGATCCTGGACTCCATGGACCTGGAGCGGGAGCGCGGCATCACCATCAAATCCAAGGCCGTGCGCATGCAGTACAAGGCCCAGGATGGGGAGACCTACGAGCTGAACCTGATCGACACCCCCGGCCACGTGGACTTCTCCTACGAAGTCAGCCGGGCGCTGGCCGCCTGCGAAGGCGCGCTGCTTGTGGTGGACGCCACCCAGGGCGTGGAAGCCCAGACGCTTGCCAACGTGTACCTGGCGCTGGAGCACGACCTGGAAACGGTGCCCGTCATCAACAAGATCGACCTGCCCAGCGCGAGGCCCGAGGAAGTCCGTGCCGAAATCGAGGAGGAGATCGGCCTGGACGCCTCCGAAGCGCCGTTGACCAGCGCCAAGCTGGGCACCGGCATCGACGACGTGCTGGAGGCCGTGGTCAACCGCATCCCCGCGCCGAAGGGCGACGCCGGCGCGCCGCTCAAGGCGCTGGTGTTCGACGCCGCTTACGACAATTACCGCGGCGCGATCTGCTTCGTGCGCGTGATGGAAGGCACCGTGCGCCCCGGCATGCGCATGCGGCTGATGCAGACCGGCGCGGAATTCGACATCGTGGAAACCGGCGTCTTCACCCCCGGCTACACGCCCGTGGCGGAACTGCTGCCCGGCGAGGTGGGCTATATCGCCGCCTCCATCAAGGACGTGGCGGACACCCGGGTGGGCGATACCATCACGGACGCCGCGCGGCCCGCAGCCGAGGCGCTGCCGGGCTACAGGCAGGTCCAGTCCGTGGTCTTCTGCGGCATCTATCCCGCGGACGGCGCGGATTACGAAAACCTGAAGGACGCCCTGGAAAAGCTGCGCATGAACGACGCCTCCCTGCACTTTGAGCCGGAGACCAGCACCGCGCTGGGCTACGGCTTCCGCTGCGGATTCCTGGGCCTGCTGCACATGGAGATCATCCAGGAGCGCCTGGAGCGCGAGTTTGACCTGGACCTGATCACCACCGTGCCCAACGTCGTGTACGAGGTGGTCAAGACCGACGGTACGGAGCTGACCATCGACAATCCCGCGTCCCTGCCCTCAGTGAACGAGATCGCCGAGATGCGCGAGCCCTACGTGCGGGCGACCATCTACACCCCCGAGGACTACGTCGGACCGTTGATGGACCTCTGCCAGTCCAAGCGCGGCACCTTCATCGACGAGCAGTACGAAGGCAAACGCGTCCGCCTGATCTACGAGATCCCGCTGAACGAGATCATCTACGATTTCTTCGACCAGCTAAAATCCCGCAGCCGCGGCTACGCTTCCTTCGACTATGAGCTCATCGGCTGCCGCAAGTCCGACCTGGTGAAGATGGACATCCTGCTGAACGGCGATATATGCGACGCCTTCACCATGATCGTGCACAAGGAGCGGGCTTATCCACGGGGCCGCACGATGTGCGAAAAGCTGAAGGACGTCATCCCCCGCCAGCAGTTCGAGATCCCCATCCAGGCGGCCATCGGCGGCAAGATCATCGCTCGCGAGACCGTCCGCGCCGTGCGCAAGGACGTGCTGGCCAAGTGCTACGGCGGCGACATCACCCGCAAAAAGAAGCTGCTGGAAAAGCAGAAGGAAGGCAAAAAGCGTATGCGCCAGTTCGGCACCGTGCAGCTGAC
>JBGUIY010000081.1:0-10879 GCA_045113475.1 Christensenellales bacterium
GACGAGAACGGCAACCCGCTGGGCTACGACCTGATCTGGCGCGGCACCGAGATCACCACCGGCGCGCAGCGCGAGCACCGCTACGAGCCGCTGAGGAAGCAGGCGGATGAGAAGGGTCTGGGCAAGGACGTCCAGTTCTACATGGAGTTCTTTCGCTATGGCTGCCCGCCCCACGGCGGCTTCGGCCTGGGCATCGACCGCCTGACCATGCTGCTCCTGGGCCTGTCCATCAAGGAGACGGAATTCCTGTTCCGTGGCCCGAACCGTATCGAGCCCTGACCTATGGAATATACAGAACTGACCGTCAGCACCACCACCGGCGGCGCGGATGCCGTATCCGCGCTGCTGATGCGCTTGGGCGCGACGGGCACGCAGATCATCGATAAAAACGACCTTCCCGATCCGGACAAGCCCGGCCGCAACTGGGAGCTCATGGACCGCGCCCTGCTGGACGTGGCCCCGGCCGACGTGCAGGTGAAGGCCTGGTTCGCCGCGGAGGACGCCGGCAGGGTACTGGAAGCCCTGCGGCTGGAGCTGCCCCGGATGCGGACGCAGGATGCGGAGCACGCCTTTGGCACCCTGGCCCTGAGCGTGGGCAGTATCCGCGAGGAGGACTGGGCCAATAACTGGAAGCAGTACTTCAAGCCCTTCCGCCTGGGCCGCCACATGGTGGTCAAGCCCACCTGGGAGGACTGGGCGGCGGAACCGGGCGACCGGATCATCGAGATCGACCCGGGCATGGCCTTTGGAACCGGCACCCACGAGACCACGGCTCTGTGCATCGAGCTGATCGAGGAGTATTACCGCGAGGGCAGGCTCTTTGACATCGGCACCGGCTCCGGCATCCTGGCCATTGCCGCGGCGCTGCTGGGCGCGAAGGACGTCTACGCCATCGACATCGACGAGGACGCCGTCCGCGTGGCGAAGGAAAACGTCCGCCAGAACGGGCTTTCCGACCGCATCACCGTGGAAAAGGGCGACCTGCTCAAGGGCGTGCGCGGGACGTATGATTTCGCTGTGGCGAATATCCTGGCGCCCGTCATCTGCATGCTGGCGAAGCCGCTCACGGCCTACCTGGCCCCCGGCGGGCATTTCGTGTGCAGCGGCATCATCCGTGAGATGCGGGACGACGTGTACAACGCGCTGACCGGAGCGGGCTACACGATCCTCGAGGAGCGTTCCCGGGGCGACTGGTGCGCGTTCGCCGCGCAGAAACCGAAAGACTGATTATGCATCGTTTTTTTGCTGAGAGAATCGATACGGATACCGCCCGCCTGCTGCCCCAGGAGGCGCGTCATGCGCTGACCGTCCTGCGGCTGAAGGCGGGCGAACACGTGCAGCTGATCCTGGAGGATCAGCTTTTTGACGCTGTGCTGGCGGATACTGCGCCGGAGGTGACGGCACGGCTGGAGGCGGCGCTGCCCTCTCCCGAACCCCGGGTGCGGGTGACCCTTTACCAGGGACTGCCCAAGGCGGACAAGGTGGACTGGCTGGTGCAGAAGTGCACCGAGGCCGGCGTCAGCGCCGTGCGCGTCGTGGAAATGGCCCGGTCCGTGAGCCGCCTGAACGGGGGAGACGCTGCAAAGAAGACGGAGCGCTGGCAGCGCATCGCCCAGGAGGCCGCCAAGCAGTCCGGGCGGGCGCATGTGCCCGCCGTCGAAGTCGTCAGCGCGAAGCGTCTGCCGGAGCTGCTGGGCACGCATGAGCTGGTGCTCGTGCCCTGGGAGGAAGCGCACGCCGTTTCCCTGGCCCGGGCAGTGCGCGGCTGTCCGGAGTCGCTGGACATCGCCGTGGTCATCGGCCCCGAGGGCGGTATGACCCCGGAAGAGGTGGCTGCTTTCCAGGCGGCTGGCGCTGTGCCCGTCACCATGGGCCCGCGCATCTTCCGTACGGAGACCGCCGGGCTGGCGGCACTGATCATGCTGCTGTACGAGCGCGGGGAGTACGGCGCGGCGGAGGTGGACTGACATGCCTACCGCCGCTTTTCAGACCCTGGGCTGCAAGGTCAATCAGTACGATACCCAGGCCATGCTCGAATGCTTTGAGCGGGCCGGATACCGGACGGTGCCCTTTGACGGCCCGGCGGACGTGTATGTGGTCAACACCTGCACGGTCACCGGCACCGGCGACCGGAAGTCCATGAACGCCGTCCGGCGCGCCCAGCGCCGCAATCCGGAGGCGGATATCGTGATCGCGGGCTGCCTGGCCCAGCGGGACGGCGAAGCCCTGCTTTCCACCGGCGCGCGGCTCATCATCGGCGCGAATCACCGTTCCGAGGTGGTGGAGCTGCTGGAGACCGCCCAGCGGGAGCAGCGGCAGATCGTGGCCGTGGGAGACGTCCTGCGGGTTCCCTTCGAGCCGCTGACGGTCAGCGGCGACGAAGGCCATACCCGGGCGGTCATGAAGATCCAGGAGGGCTGCGACCGGTACTGTACTTACTGCATCATCCCTTATGTGCGCGGCGGCATCCGTTCCCGCGCGATCCCGGATATCCGTGCCGAGGCGGTGCGCCTGCGGGAGGCGGGCTACCGGGAACTGGTGCTCACCGGTATCCACCTGACCAGCTACGGCAGGGACTTGGGCGGCGGTTTCGGCCTGGCGGACGCCGTGGCAGCCGCGGCGGCCTCCGGCGTCGAGCGCCTGCGCCTGGGCTCCCTGGAGCCGGTGATCGCCACAGAAGGGTTCATAGAGCGCCTGCGCGGCATTCCCTCTCTCTGTCCCCAGTTCCATCTGGCCCTGCAGTCCGGCTCGGACGCGGTGCTCCGCCGCATGCGGCGGCGGTATACCCGGCAGGAATTCCTGGAAGCAGCGGATCGGCTGAAGGCCGCTTTCCCGGGCTGTGCTGTCACGACCGATATCATCACCGGTTTCCCCGGCGAGACGGAGCAGGATTTTGAGCAGAGCTGCTCGCTGGTGCGCCAGGCGGGCTTTGCCCGGATCCACGTTTTCCCATACAGCGCCCGCAAGGGTACGCCGGCGGCGTCCATGCCGGACCAGCTGCCCCGTGCGGTGCGGGAGGAACGCGCGCGCAGGCTCATTCAGGTGGGACGTGAAACGGCGGACAAGTGGGCGGAGAGCCAGATCGGCCGTGTCCGTCCCGTGCTGGTGGAGGACTGCGAGGACGGCATGTTCCGCGGCTATACGCCCGAATATGCGCCGGTGCTGATGACCGGCGTCCGGTCTGGGGAGCTGGTCGACGTTCGGCTGGAAGCCTGGTCCGGCGGCGCTTTCCGCGGGACTTGTATTCGCGCATGATCTATGATAAAATACGAATACGTTGTTGGCACACCGGATTGACCGGCACGGCCGGTCTGAGATAAGATTGGAGACTTCATGCAGAGCATCAGCTTGAACGGGTGCGTATTCCAGATCCTGGAGAATGGCGGCGCCGTCCTGACCGAATGCGTTCAGGGCTGTTCCGTCATGACGATCCCCGCTTCGGCGGAGGGGCATCCGGTCATTGGTGTCGAATACGACGCGTTCGACCACGCAGGACCAATTGAGAGCTTCCGGACGGAGGCCGGCCACCCGGGGCTCCTTGCCCGGGACGGCGTGCTGTTTGACAGGAAGGGCGAATGCCTGCTCCGCTATCCCGCAGGATGCCGGGACACAGCCTTTGCGGTACCGGAAGGAACGCGGGAGATCGGCTCCGGCGCTTTTTCCGGCGCGGAGCACCTGGAACGCGTCATGCTGCCGGAAGGGGTCCTGTCGGTCGGCGGACGGGCCTTCGCGGACTGCGCGGCGCTGAAAGCCGTGCAGCTGCCTCTTTCTCTGGAAAGATTCGGGCATGAGGTCTTCTGCGGCTGCAAGGCGCTGGCGGAGGTGCGTGTGCCCGAAAACCACGCGTTCCTGCGGCGGGAAAGCTGCTTCCTGGTGGACCGGCGGGAGGATATGCTGCTCCTCTGCCTGCCAGCCGGTGTCCCCGCTGAACTGACCGCGCCGGAAGGGATCCGGCATGTGGACGATTACGCCTTCTACGGCTGCGACGGCCTGGAGAGCATCTGCTTCCATCACGGTCTGAGGGCGCTGGGGCGCTATGCTTTTTACCACTGCCGTTCGCTGAAAAGCGCCGGACTGCAGGAAGGGCTCCGCATCATCGGCAGCCGCGCGTTTTCGGGCTGCGGGGAGCTGAAGAACCTCTTTGTGCCGGACAGCGTCACATCCATCGAGTATAAAGCCTTCAACAACTGTGGAAAGCTGGTGCTGCAGGTCAACAAGGGCTCCTATGCGGACAGGTACTGCCGGCAGTTCGGTTTTCCCTGCCATTACAGGCATCACTGGCCCTGGCAGAAGGGCACCTGACGCCGCTGCCGAAGGAAGCCTGATTTCGGAGGTATACCGTGCCCGGAAGAATCATGGAAATATATGAAACGGCCCCCATATCGGACGAAGCGGTCCGCATCGTCGGCTATCGCGGCGGCGAGGAGGCAAGCATACCCGAAACGCTGCACGGGCTGGCTGTGCGCGAGATCGGCCGGGAAGCCTTTTCCGGACACACGGAGCTCAGGTCACTGCTCCTGCCGGAAGGGATCGAAACCATCCGCGCCGGCGCTTTCGCGGGCTGCGTGGGGCTGGAGTCGGTAACGATCCCCGCCTCCGTCAGCCGCATCGAGGAAGGGGCCTTCGTGCGCTGCGTGGGGCTGAAAAGCATCGGGGTCGCGGCGGAAAACCGTTATTACCGTTCGCTGGACGGCGTGCTCTTTGACCAGCGCGGCAAGCTGCTATGCTGTTATCCTGCCGGGAAGCAGGACTCCGTTTACGAGATCCCGCTGGGGGTCAGCGCCGTCGCGCCGGAGGCCTTCAGCTGGAGCGCTTCGCTGCGGGACGTGCTGATCCCGCCGGGACTGACCTGGATCGGGGACGGCGCTTTCGCCTATTGCACGCTGCTGCGCAGCATCGAGCTGCCCCGGGGCATGACCGGCATCGGCGAGCGCGCCTTTATGGGCTGCGGCCGTCTTACGGACGTGGAGATGCCCGGCACCGTGACTACCCTCGGCGCGGAAGCTTTCAGCGGCTGCCAGCGGCTGACCCGGGTGGTGATCTCCTGTCTGGTGACCCGGCTGGAGGAGGGCGTTTTCCGCGACTGTTCGAGTCTGCCCGTGGCAGAACTGGCGGAAAGCGTGACCGAGGTGGGCGACAGCGCCTTCAGCGGCTGCAGCTCCCTGGCAAATATCAACCTGCCGGTGCGCCTGACGTGCATCGGCGAGGACGCATTCCGAAACTGCATCTCGCTGCGCCAGCTGGAGATCCCGGTCGGCGTCACCCGGATCGGCCTCAACGCCTTCCGGGGCTGCAAGCGCCTGACGGTCATCGCGGACAAGGGCTCCGCCGCTTTCGCGGCCGCGAAGCGCGACCGTGTGCGGCGCCGCTCCAGCGGACGAAAGATATAGTGGAGTTATCAGCTATGAAAGTCGTGATCATGGACGCGCAGGGCGGCGGCGTCGGCCGTTCGCTGGTGGAACAGCTCAAGCGCGCCTGCCCGGACCAGGCGCTGACCGCCATCGGCACCAACGCAGCGGCGACCGCTGCCATGCTGAAAGCCGGCGCGGATTACGGCGCGACGGGGGAAAACGCCGTGCGCGTCAACGCGGCGAATGCCGATCTGATCGTCGCACCGATCGGTATGCTGCTGGCCGACGGGATGCTGGGCGAGGTCACCGCGGAGATGGCCGCTGCGATCGGGCGTTCGGACGCAAAAAAAATCCTGGTTCCCTCCGCCCGCTGCGGTGTAGCTGTTGCGGGGGTGAAAACCGGGACTGTCGCGGAGTATGTGGCGCAGGCCGTTCAGCTGACGGCCGCAATAATTCGCCCTCAATAAGGGTCTATAATACGCCCTCGATAAAAATCTTGATACCGATGCCGATCAGTATGAGGCCGCCTGCCACTGACGCCCAGCGCGTCAGGTACTGGCCGGCCTTTTGTCCTGCCCGGACGCCGATCAGGCAGAGGGTCAGCGTGACCGCCGCGATGATCAGGCCGCTCAGGAGCGTCTGGACGGCGGTGTACTCCGCCAGGGCGAACCCGGCGGACAGGGCGTCGATGGAGGTGGCGATGCCCTGGAGCAGGAGGGTGGACCAGGCCAGCGAGACGGGCTCGGCTTCTTCATTCCCGCCCCGGATGCCTTCCAGGACCATCTTGCCCCCGATGAATCCCAGCAGGATCAGCGCGATCCACGGGACTGCCCTGTGGAAGGCGGCAAAAGCGCTCATGATCAGGCGTATGCCAAGCCAGCCCAGTACCGGCATCAGGAACTGGAAAAAGGCGAACACCCCGGCGATCCGGTAACGCTCCCTGCGCTGCATATGGGGGTCGCGCAGGCCGTTGGCCACAGACACGGAAAAAGCATCCATGGCCAGGCCGGCACCCAGCAGCAGATTATCGATCAAGAAAGCAAACGACATCCGTGAAGGGATTCCTTTCAGGTAAAATCACTCCGGCAGCGCAGCGCTGCCGGAGTTTTTAACTGCGAAACCGGTGAATCCGTTATTTCTTCGGGAAGTTGAAATAGCGCTTGGCGTTGCCGTAGCAGATATCGCTCACGATCTCGCTGACGGTGTCCATGTCCTCAGGGAAGAATCCGTCCTCGATCCACTCGCCGAAAATACGGCAGAGGATGCGGCGGAAGTACTCGTGGCGCGGATAGCTCAGGAAGGAGCGGCTGTCGGTCAGCATGCCCACGAAGCCGGCCAGGTAGCCGCGGTTGGCCAGGGATTTCAGCTGGTCGGACATGCCGTCGAAGTGATCGTCGAACCACCAGGCGGAGCCGTGCTGGATGCGGCCCACCGCCTCGTCGTTCTGGAAGCAGCCCAGGATGGAGTCGATGGCGGCGTTGTCGTTGGTGGTCAGGCTGTACAGGATGGTCTTGGGCAGGGCGTTCTTTTCCTCGAGGGAGCCCAGGAACGCGGCGGTCTCGGTGGAGGGGGCGGTGTTGTCCACGCAGTCGAAGCCGGTGTCCGGGCCCAGCTGCTTGAACATGGTGGGGTTGTTGTCCCTGCGGCAGCCGTAGTGCAGCTGCATCACCCAGCCGCGGTCGTGGTACTCGGCAGCCATGGCGGACATGAAGGCGAACTTGAACTCGGCTTCCTCCTGCGCGGTGGGCAGGGTACCGTTCAGCCGCGCCGCGAAGATGCGCTCCAGCTCTTCCTCAGCGGCGGGGGCGTACATCACGTAATTCAGGGCGTGGTCGCTCAGCTTGCAGCCGTGGGCGGCGAAGAAATCCAGCCGCTGGTGCAGGGCTTTCTTCAGGTCTGCAAAGCTCCTGATCTCCATGCCTGCGGCTTTCTTCAGCTGGGCCAGGTAATCCGGCCAGGTGGGCTTTTCCAGGTTCATGGCTTTGTCAGGCCGCCAGGCAGGCAGCACAGTGACCGGAAAGCTCTTGTCCGCAGCCAGCTTTTCGTGCCATTCCAGGCTGTCGACGGGGTCGTCGGTGGTGCAGATGGTGTCCACGTTGCTCATCATGATCAGGCCGCGGCTGGTGTAGCCCGCGCTCTGCAGCTTTGCGTTGGCCAGCTCCCATACCTGGGGCGCGGTCTTCTGGTTCAGGATGCCGTCGTACACGAAGAACCGGCGCAGCTCCAGATGGCTCCAGTGGTGCAACGGGTTGCCGATGGCCTTGCCCAGCACGGTGGCGTACTTTTCAAACTTTTCGTAATCGGAGGCGTCGCCGGTGATGTATTTTTCAGGCACGCCGGCGCTGCGCATCAGTCGCCACTTGTAATGGTCGCCGCCCAGCCAGACCTGGGTGATGTTTTCGTAGCGGATATCTTCATAGATTTCCCGGGGACTCAGGTGGCAATGGAAGTCGATGATCGGGCAGCTTTCGGCGGTTCCGTGGTACAGCGTTTTCGCGGCCTGGGTGTTCAGCAGGAAATCCTTGTCCATAAATGCTTTCATGATGATGCTTCCTCCGTCAGATGTTATTGTGCAGCGTGGCCCTGACTGCTCCGGGGCCAGCCAGCATGCTCATAAAGAAATCAGTCACCTTTCCGTCCAGGCCCGCCTCTTTCAGGCTGACGCCGAACAGTCGGGCGTCGTCCAGTAGGGCGTCCAGCCGGCCGTACGCGGTGGAAGGCTGTCCGTTCTCGACGCCTGCCAGGGCCGCCTGAAGTTCGCCGAGCAGCGGGTCGGGGCTCACGGCCATGTCCGCGCCGGTATCGTCCTTCCCCAGCAGATACCTGAGCCATCCGGCCAGCGCCAGCGGGATCGCCGTCAGGTCGGCGGCGTCGCGCTCCGGGTCGGCCATATAGGCTTTGATGGTCTCGCCGAAACGGATGGGCACCTTCTGGCTCGTATCGCAGGCGATGCGCTGGGGCGTATCCGGCATGAAGGGATTGGGCAGGCGCATGTGCACCACGGTGTCGATGAATTCCCTGGGGTGCAGGACGCCAGGGTCGGTGACCACAGGCAGCCCCTCGTCGTAGCCGATGTGCCGGATCAGCCGCACCAGGTCGTCGTCGCGCATCTCGTCCGAAATGCGTTCATAGCCCAGCAGGCAGCCGAATACCGCCAGCGCGGTGTGCAGCGGGTTCAGGCAGGTGGTGACCTTCATGCGTTCCACCCGGTTGACCGTTTCCCGGTCGGTGAAGATCAGCCCCGCCTGCTCCAGCGGCGGCCGGCCGTTGGGGAAGCTGTCCTCAATGACCAGGTATTCGCACTCCTCGGCGTTCACGAAGGGAGCGATATAGGTGTTTTTTGAAGTGACTGCCGGCTTCAGCCCCGCAAGGCCGTCCGCTTTCAGCATGGCCTCGATAGTGGGGTCAGTCCGGGGCGTGATCTTGTCGATCATCGTCCAGGGGAAGCTGACCTTCTCCGGATCGGAGATATACGCGGCAAAGCCCGCGTCGCCCCAGGCGTCCGCAAAGGCCCTGACGGCGGCGGAGAGCTTTTCGCCGTTGTGGGAGCAGTTGTCCATGCTCACCATGGCGACGGGCAGCGCTCCGGCCTGATACCGGGCGTACAGCAGCGCCGTCACCTTGCCGATATAGCTCTGGGGCTTCGCGGGGCCGTCTTTCAGGTCCCGGGCGACTGCGGGCAGCGTCTCGCCCTGTCCGTTCACCAGGCTGTACCCCTTCTCGGTGATCGTGAAGGAGGCCATCTGCAGGGAGGGGTTCTCGAAGACCGCTTTCAGCCGGCTGAATTCTGCCTCGTTTTCACTGTCCAGGATGCATGAGGCGGCGATGCTGCCGATGACGGTCTTTTCCACGCTCCCGTCCGCGTGCAGGGTGACCAGCAGGGTGTAGTCGTCGTTGGGCCGGTAACCCTTTTCGATGATCTCGTAGTCGAAGCCTTCCACGGCGATGATGCCGGTGTCCATAACGCCGGCGTTCAGCAGCTTCTGCACCGCGTGGCACTGGAAGGCGCGGAAGATGTTACCGGCGCCGAAATGCACCCACCGCGGTGAGGCCATGGTGGCTCTGATCATCGCTTCCCGGTCGAAGGCGGGCAGGATATAGCCTTTTTCTTCCCACGCCGCCCGGTCGAGAAGGCCCTTTGCGTTCAGTTCAAGCATGGTATTCTCCGTTATCGTTTTTTTCTATCGCTTCCCACAGCCCGTTCAGGTAGGCCGCGCCCAGCGCGCGGTCGTACAGGCCGTAGCCCGGGCGCCCCTGCTCGTCCCAGATCATGCGCCCGTGGTCGGGTCGGATATAGGTGTCCGGGCAGGTATCGTAGATCGCTTTCATGATCTCGTACAGGTCCAGGTCGCCGGTGGAGGAAAGGTGCGCCGCCTCGCGGAAATGGTGGTGGCCCAGGTACTTCACGTTGCGCACGTGCATCGCTCCGATGCGGTCCATCTGGCCGAAATGCCGGATGATGGCGGGAATGTTGTTGTCGGGATTGGAGCCCAGGGAGCCGGTGCACAGGCAGAGGGTATTGGCCGGGCTGTCGTGCAGGGCGACCATCTTGTCGAAATCCTCCTGGCTGTGGGTGATGCGCGGCAGGCCGAAGATGGGCCAGGCTGGATCGTCCGGATGGCAGGCCATGCGGACGCCCGTTTCCTCGCAGACGGGGATGACCGCGTCCAGGAAGTATTTGAAATTCTTTCTCAGGTCGTCCGGGCCGATGTTTTCGTACTGCCTGAGGGTGGTTTCCAGCAGCGCCAGCCGTTCCGGCTCCCAGCCGGGCAGGGTAAAGCCCTTGCTGTCCGCCGCGGTCCGGCGTACGATCTCCAGCGGCCCCATCTCGCCCAGGTCCTTCTCGTCGAAGTACAAGCTGTTGCTCCCGTCCTCGGGGATCACCCGGGCCAGATCCGTCCTGAGCCAGTCGAACACCGGCATGAAGTTGTAGATGATCACTTTCACGCCGTTGCGGGCCAGCATGCGGATGGTGGAGATGTAATTCGCGATATATTCGTCCCGGCTGGGCACGCCCAGCTTGATGTTCTCATGCACGTTGACGGACTCGATGACTTCGATCTCCAGACCGGCGTCGTTGACTTCCTTTTTGAGCGCTTTGAATTCATCCTCGGGCCAGTCCACGCCCGCCGGTTTGTCCAGCAGTCCCATGAGGCCTGCCATGCCCGGAATCTGGCGTATGTATTTCAGGGGGATCGGGTCGCTTTTGCTGCCGTACCAGCGGAAAGTCATTTTCATGCCGGATTCTCCTTTTTGTCCAGGTTGATCATTTGAGCGGAGGCGCTGTGCCGCGCCATAACGTCCGGCTGCCTTGGCCGGAGCTGCAATGTTATTGTAAGCCCTTTTGACGGCAATTGCAAGGATATATTGCTCTTGCAACTGAATGCTTCTGTTTGATTTGAAAAATCCGTATTCACGAAACGGTGCGCTGCTCAGCGTGTCAGCGCCTCAGCCTTTCCGATGGGCGCTGCCAGGCTGATGCCGGTGATCCTGTCATAGGTGCCCATCACCAGGCCGATCACCTCGCC
>JBGUIY010000082.1:0-2840 GCA_045113475.1 Christensenellales bacterium
TCATGTCGCTGCCGCTGGTCATGCTGACAGCTTACCTGCTGCACGCCAGCGGAGAACACATAAACAGCAGCCCGCTCTTCCGTATTGCAGGGGGACTGTGGGTGTTTACGATCATCCTGATGGCGGGAACTCTCTTCAACGATCGCTTCTACACGATCGGCCCGGATATGGAGTTTCTACGAAAGCCCCTGTACCCGCTGCTGATCCTGCCGCTGTGCGGGATCATGGTGCTCAACCTGGTCGGCACGATCAAAAGGCGCGCCAGGCTTTCCCGCAAGGTTTACCTCAGCTTCCTTGTCGCCATTGTGCCGATGACGACAGCACTGTCGATACAGATATTTCTCAACGCCTTCGCGTTCGTTGACATCAGCCTCGCACTGTCGGCGCTGTTGATGTACGGTCTCATCCTGTCCGACCAGATCGAGCGGAACCAGCGCTACCAGCAGGAGATCGCCCATCAGCGCGCCAGCATCATGGTCCTGCAGATGCGGCCCCATTTCATCTACAACACCATGACAAGCATCTATTGTCTCTGCGGCCAGGACCCGCTGAAGGCCCGGCAGGTCGTGCTGGATTTCACCACCTACCTGCGTAAAAACTTCACCGCTATCGCAAGCTCCGATCCCATCCCCTTCTCCGCCGAGCTCGAGCACGTGCGCGCCTACCTCGCGGTGGAAAAGGCCCAGTATGAGGACAGCCTGTTCGTCGAATACGACACGCCCCATACCATGTTCCGCGTGCCGCCGCTGACGCTGCAGCCCGTCGTGGAAAACGCTGTCAAGCACGGCCGCGATCCCTTCGCAGGGCCGTTTCATATTTCCATCCGTACACGCAAAACCGATTCCGCCAGCGAGATCACCGTCGCCGACAACGGTTCCGGCTACGATCCCGCCGACGACAGCGAGCCGCATATCGCCCTCAACAATATCCGCCAGCGCCTGGAGATGATGTGCGGCGGAGAGCTCACGATCACCCCCAATGACGGCGGCGGCACCGTGGTGAGGGTGACGATCCCCGACAGCGCGGCCGTATAGCCGTATCCTTAGCCGATCATCCTGCGTGCGCGCGGTATGGCCGTTTCCGCCGCAGCAAGCAGCGCGCCGCCGGGCCGCATGTTTCAGCAGATGCCCACTTGCCGCCGTTTTATCGGGAAGCAGGGTTTGATCCCCGGTCGCCGCGATTGGAATGATCATGAAGTTTCAAAAAAGGAGGGAACGCCCGTCCATATAAGAAGACCGTAAATCGTACACACTCATGCAAGCAACAGTAATCCAGTTAAAAAACGAAAGGAGTAATTGTATGAAAAAACTGATTTCCAGCCTGCTGCTGATCGTCATGCTGCTGTCCGTTTCCACCTGCGCTTATGCCGAGCCGCTGCAGCCCATTGCGACAAATGACGCGCTGACCGCGTTTCTGGATGAAACGGATCTGAATACGCAGGATCTCGTCATGCAGAGCCAGTACGGAGCCATGACTTCCGATCTGCTGATCCGCTTTGGCGGGGATACCCTTCACATGATCAGGCGCATTAACGATGTGGAGGCAAGCCATATTCAGCTCAATCCCACCGGCATCTATCTGGGCGCCGGTGACACGGTGACGCTGCTGCGTTACGCCACCGTCAACACCGTCACGGCGGAGATGGCCAAAGCCCTGGACGCCATGCTGGAGCAGGCCGCCCAGAACGCCCCCGCCATCCCCGAAAACCAGCAGCTCAGTGAGGCAGAGATCAGGGCAGCCGTCAACAAGCTGGCCATTCTTGCAGCCGCGGCGGCCGCTCAGGAGCAGGCTGACGCTGTCACCCTGAACTCCGCAGCGATGTCCTTTGCCCACAAGTTCAAGCCGGAATACATCCTGGACGTGAAAGAGGAGTACGGCACACGTCAGATCACTCTGCGCAGCGATGCTTTTGCCAGCGCTGTGGCCGATGCGGTGGACGAGATGCTGTCGAACCCGGCCCTGGCAGAGCTGGCGGATCGGCGCGCTGCGCAGAGCGGTGACAGAAGCTTTGCCGAAATCCAGAAGGACTGGCTGGTGAACCGGGAGTCCATCCTGAATTCCATCCGCAGCATCGAGAGCACCGAAACGGTCGGTGAAGACGGTCACCTGACCTCCCACTTCCAGATCGGCGAGGAGTTTTCGGCGACGAAGATCCTGATGTGTGATACGGATGCCTGGATCAACGCGGAAGACGGCGAGGCGGAAGCGACCTTCAGCCTGGGCTTCAAGAACGAAGATCCCTTTATGACATACGCATTTGAAGCCAATCCGTATTCCTACTGGGAGAAGCAGACCCTCAAGGATTCCACGGTGGAGCTGCAGCTGGACTTTGAAGACGGCAAAGTCACCGACGGAAATATCGTCACCGTGGTCGACGGCAATGAAGAGCTGCGGGCAAACTTTGGTCAGTACTATCTGAATATGCGCGGGCCGAAGGGCGGCATCAGCACCTCTGTACGCGAAACCTGGACGGGCAAGACCCGCTATGAGATGGTTGCGGAAACCGCCGACGGTGAGGAAAACACCATCATCGTCGACTACTATCAGGATGGCGACAGCCTCGTCTGCGAGCTCAACGCCAATGATTCCGACGAACCGGCGATATACAGAATCAGCAGGGTCGACAAAGAGAACATCGAAGACCTGAGCGCTTCCAAGAATATCACCGAGATCACCGTTGACACGATCAACGCGGAAATGGAAAACATTCTGAAGATGGTAGTACCGGCACAGCCGGCCAACGCCGAAGCAAAATAATCGAGCAAGATTTTTCCCCCGGATCTTCGCCGAAAGGCGAAGACCCGGGGGATTCTTTTGTTCCGGTGCTGCCCGTTTTTTGG
>JBGUIY010000083.1:0-10862 GCA_045113475.1 Christensenellales bacterium
CAGCTTGACCCTGAGCCCCGCATCCAGCGCTTCGTGCAGCACGTCCAGCACATCGTTCACATTCCCGCAGCGGGTGATATGCCGGTAATTCTCCGGGTCCAGGGTGTCCAGGCTGATATTCAGGTCAGCGAGCCCGTTATGGGCCGCTTCCGCTACGCGGCCCTTCAGCAGGATGGCGTTGGTGGTCATGCCGATGCGGTCGACCCCCGGCAGCGCGTGGAGCATGCCGATCAGGTCCAGGCAGCCCCTGCGGGCCATCGGTTCGCCGCCGGTCAGGCGCACGGCGTGCACCCCGAGGCCCGTCATCAGGCGGACGATCCTGACGATTTCCTCAAAGGTCAGGATATCCTGATGGGCCAGGCACTCGACGCCGCCCTCCGGCATGCAGTACAGGCACCGCAGGTTGCACCGGTCGGTGATGGAAACGCGGACATATTCGATTTTCCGTCCCTGAAGATCGATCATAGTTTATCCTCGTAGGCGGCGTCGCCGATAAACGTACCGCTTTTCCCGCCGGTCTTTTTGCACAGATGGATGCCGCCGATCTCCATACGCTTGTCGATGGCCTTGCACATATCGTAGATCGTCAGCAGCGCCACGGAGACGCCCGTCAGGGCCTCCATCTCCACCCCCGTCTGTCCGCTGACCTTGGCGGTGCACACCGCGGTGACGGTGCAGGCAGCCTCGTCGATCCGGAAATCGACCGACGTTTTGCCGATGAGCAGCGGATGGCACAGTGGGATCAGATCCGGCGTACGCTTTACGCCCATGATGCCGGCGATACGCGCCACGCCCAGCACGTCGCCCTTCGCGGCGGTGCCTTCGATGATTGCCTGCATCGTCTGCGGGCTGACGCGGATCCAGCCCTCCGCGATCGCGGTCCGGTCCGTCTCCGCTTTGGCGGTCACGTCCACCATCACGGCGCTGCCGTTTTCATCAAAATGGGTCAGTTTCTCGTTCATCGGCCCACCCCGTTATTTGCCGAAACCGCAGTTGGGGAAGGTGCACACTTTGCAGTTCAGGCACAGGCCGCCCTCCCCCAGCCGATCCAGATCCTTCTTTTCCAGGATATCGTCGGCGAAAAGGTGCGGCAGCACCAGATCCAGCACGGTGCGCTTGTTGTACATGGCGCAGCCGGGGATGCCGATGACCGGGACGTTCCTTTCGCCGTAGTAGCTCAGCAGGAACATGGCGCCGGGCAGCACCGGGCTGCCGTAGCTGATGACGCGGGCGCCGGTATTCCTGATGGCCAGGGGCGTGCGGTCGTCGGGGTCCACGCTCATGCCGCCCGTGCAGCAGACCAGGTCCGCGCCCATATCCAGCAGCTTCCTAATGCAGCCGGTAATGCGCTCGTGATCGTCGTTGCTGATCTCGTGGCCGATGATCTCCGCGCCGTATTCGGTGACCTTGTCGATGATCACGGGCGTAAACTTATCGGTGATGCGCCCATAGAATACCTCGTTGCCCGTGGTGACGATGCCCACCTTTTTCTTCCGGAAGGGCAGGATGCGGAAGATCGGCCCGCCGGCAGCCGCCTGCCGGGCCTTTTCCATTTTTTCCTTCTCGATCACCAGCGGTATGATGCGGGTGCCGGCCACCTTGTCGCCCGGATGCACGGGAAAATCCCCGTGGCGGCTGGCAATCATCATTTCTCCCATGCTGTTGACGGCCAGCAGCTTCTCCCGGTCGATCTTCAGCAGTCCGTCGATATCTGAAATCAGCTCGATCTTGCCCTCTTTGACCGGCGAAGGATGCACATGCTCATCCGCGCACATCTCATACAGGATCTGCGCGGCGTCGTTTTCATGGAGCATGTTTTCGTTGTTTTCCCAGACATAAATGTGATCCTTGCCGATCGACAGGAGTACCGGGATATCCTCTTCGGTGATAATGTGCCCCTTGCGGAACACGGCGTCCTTGGTCACACCGGGAATGATCTGGGTCATGTCATGGCAGAGGATCTGTCCCACGGCCTCTGTGGTCTTCATGAGCTTCACAGCGGTATCTCCTTATTGGGCAAATATTTCCGTTTCCCGGACACATTCGTTTTTCAGCCTGCCGACCAGAAACTGGAGGGCGTCCACCACATGCGGGCGGATATCGCCGCCGATGAGCACCAGCATGATATCGTCCCCCACCTGCAGCTCACCCTCGTTGAGCCAGACACGCACATAGCCGATCCCCGGCATGGCGCGGGCTTCCTCCACCGCCTGCCGGACCTTTTCGGCATCGCTGGAGAAGCGCATCGCGACCACCGGAAGGGCCGAGGCATCCCCGTTTCTGACCATCGCCCGGGCTTTGCTGCGCACCACGCCGTCATGCGTCAGATACATGCCGATCCCGTCAGCGCCGGGGGCCTGCCTGGCTTCCCGCAGCCACTGGTCCACCGAGGGCCTCTGGTTCGCCATACGAATCCTTCCCTTCTATTCAGTTGACTCGCCCGTATCAGGCGGTTTCCTCCGTGTCTTTTTTCTTCTGGACAAAGCGGATGATCTGCAGCGAAAGTTCAAACAGCAGGAGCATCGGCACCATCAGCATGATCTGGCTGACTACGTCCGGCGGGGTCAGGATGGCGGCCGCCACCGCGATGCCGAGGATCACGAACTTACGCGATTTCGCCGCGGATCGATAGTTGATCATGCCCTTGCGCGCCAGCAGATACATGACGATGGGCAGGTCGAACATCAGCCCGAAGGGCAGAACGAAGCTGAGCACGAAATTGAAGTAATCCTTCACGTTCCACATGGATTCCGCCAGGTTGTTGCCGGCTTCCCAGAACAGGTCGATGGTGAGCGGGAAGATGACGATATAGCAGAACAGCACCCCGGTCACGAACAGCAGCAGCATGGCGAAAAACATCAGCGCGAAGACTTTCTTTTCCCTCGCGTACAGCGCCGGCGCCACAAAGCTCCATACCTGCCAGATGATGACAGGCATGGCGCATACGAGCGCCGCCACCAGGCACACCTTGAACTTCATCACCAGGGCGTCGCTGACGGCGGTGCTGATGACGTCGATGCCGCGCGCCTTGACGGGGATCAGGATAAAACCCGCCAGCATATCGCAGAATCCGTAAAAAAGCACAGCAAACACGATCAGGACGGCTGCCGTCGAAATGATCAGCACTTTGCGCAGCGCACGGATGTGCTCTGCCAAAGCCTGTTTCCTTTCCACAGCCAGGTCCTGATCGTTTACCGCGCTTTTTTGCGATTCAGCCTGCTGAACGGCCTTTTGTTCGCCGCTCACGCTTTTTTCTCATCCGAAGCCTTTGCGGGCTCGGTCCCTTCCTCTCCGGCATCCTCGGGCTTGACTTCCTTCTTGAATTCACGGATGCTCTGGCCCAGGGCCTTGCCCACGCCGGCCAGCTTGCCGCCGCCGAAGATCACCAGCACCAGCAAAAGGATCAGCAGAATCTCAGTTACACCGATACGCATAGTTTTTCCTCCTGTTTATGGTTTTAATTGTTCTTTTTCTGTCCGGGCATTCCGTTCCTGATATCTTGCTTCGCTTCATGAAGCGCCTTCTGCGCTTCGTCGGTAGCATCTTTCAGTTCCATCCGGGGATCAGCCTCCCGGAGCGTCGTGCTGAGGTCCCGTTCCGTGTCCTTCAGATCCTCGATCGTCTCTGACAGTCCGGTCTCCTCTTTGAATTCGTTGAACATCTCCCGCAGTTGACGAACCCAGCGGCCCAGCGCGCGCCCGACCTTAGGCAGATCCTTGGGACCGACGATGATGAAGGCGACCAGCAGGATCAGAATCAGCTCCGCGGAACCCAGATTAAACATGCTTATTATGACCTCCCGTCCGCTCTGATCCGTGTTATTGTATCACGGTTTTTGATTCAATGCAACAGAAAAAGGTGCCAGCCTTAGCTGACACCTTGCTGTGCTAGCGTCTACAGCGCCTCAGGGATTCTCGTAAATGCCGACCTCGTACCATTCGTGCAGGTATTCGGCGTATTTGCGGTCCAGGCTCTGCTTGCTGTAAAAGGCTTTCTGGCCGTTGGACGCCTCGATGACGTCGATATCCGCGTACTGCGGATCCGCCGCGAACCGGGCCGCCGCGCCGAGGAGCTCGTCCTCAGTGAACCAGAAGGGCGTATCCATCAGCTTCCGGAATTCCGTGGCCTTGGGATACAGCTTGGAATCGGAACGGGTCACCGTCGCGATGGTGTGCAGGATGTCCTTTTCCTGGATCATGCTGTCCAGCGACGCAAAGTGATGCGTCATGATGGTGCTGTCATAATACCAGGTGTCCTTGCGGCCCTTCAGTACGGCAATGTCCTTCAGCTCCTGCGCCGGCTCCCCATGCTCCAGGGCCTTCAGAAGATCGCTCGTTTCTTCCTTGGTAAGGCCGGCGGGGGGCGTACGAAGCAGCTGCTTCTTGCCAGTTACCTTGCTTTTTTCGGTAGCGGAGCGCAGCGCCTGATACAGCAGCTGCGCGCCGCTTACCTTGATCTCATTCTCGCTCATCGTCAGGGCAGCAGACCCTTGGACTCGAGTTCATCAGCGACGTCCTTCAGGCCAAACTTTTCGAGCGATTCACGGGTCGGGCAGCCCAGCTTCTCATCCCAGCCGAACTGCTTGTAGAACATGGTCAGAGCGGTCTGCCAGTCTTCACGCTCCATCTTCACGGTGCCGGGGGTGAAGGGAGCCTGATCGGGATTCAGCTCATAGCTGAAGTTCGGGATCACGTCGTGGCCGTTGCGCATGTCTTTGTCGCCGGCGCTCAGCACGGTCATGGCGCGCTGCAGCTGAATGATCCGCTCAGCGGCTTCGTCCAGCTTCTGCTCGTCCCAGTCTTCGCCGGTGATGGCTGCCATGTACTGGGATTCCACGCTCAGGTCGCCCTTGTAGCCGCGCTCACGGCGGGGGCTGAAGGTCATGGGCCATACCCAGTTGCACAGGGTCATACTGTCATGGATGACCTGGCGCATGACGCCGAATTTCGCGAACTTCGCCTTGTTCTCGTTCATGGGCGTGTAGTTGGCGGGAGCGTCCAGGGCGCCTTCGCCGAAGAGGCTCTCGATGATGGATTTCTGGATCGCATAGGGCAGGCCGCTGCCGGTGATGTTCACGATGGTGTGGCACATACCGTCGCGGTTGTAGATGGTGTTGGTCAGCTGGCCGACCTGAGCAGCGCACTCATGACCGTGATGGCGCTTGCCGCCGATCACGCCCCACAGGCCGATGGCCTGGCTGTTCAGATAGTCGTCACCCAGGATGTCGTGATACTTCTGATCGACGTAGTAGGCGCCGGCGGTCAGGTTGTACAGCGGGTGGGTGGGATCGACCAGCAGCTCAATCAGCTCGTCCAGGAAGGACAGGTCGCCGTTTTCGCGCTTGGACCAGTTGATGGCGTTGAACTGCTCTTCGGTCATGATCTGGCGGGCCAGCTTGTAATCGTCCGCGAAGAAGTAGTTCAGGGTGGCTACGAGCTCGCCGTAGTTGTCCCAGAGGCCGTAATCGTCGCACAGGATGGCGCCGTACAGGCTGCGCATCAGGGCGGAGTCGCCTTCTTCTTCAACGTCCTTCACATTCTGCATGACGCCGGCGATGAAACCGGAGGACTGCAGGCAGGTGGTGGCATGAGCGCCGGGCACGCCGGTCACGGGCTCCATCTGGGGCACCTTGATCGCGCCGTAGCAGTGGATCGGGCACATGGCGCAACCGGTCATCTTGACAGTGTACTTTTCAGCGATCGCGCCGCGGTCGCGAACGGCCTTCTGGCAGCGGAAGCCGACCAGGGTGGGCTGTCCGGGAGCGGATTCGCCGGTATCCACGGGGCCGCCTTCGGCAGCGCCCCAGGTCAGGCCGGGATGGCCGGTCCAGCGGGAGCCGGAGTTCTCATACTCGGACCAGGACTGGGCAACGGTGGGCACCACGTGGTTGTTGTTGGAGCCGATCAGGTCGCTCAGCACGTAGTTGTTCAGGGCCTGTACCTTGGCGGGATCCGCCAGCTGCACGCCCTTGGTGCCGTAGAAGGCGACCGACTTCAGCTTCTTGGAACCGAAGACCTTGCCGATGCCGCCGCCGCCGCAGTGGGCGTTGTCGTTCATGACGCAGCTCAGGTTGCACAGGTTCTCGCCGGCCTTGCCGATGGAAACCACGTTCACGCCGGCCACGGTGGCCTTGGTGATTTCCGCCGTGGTGTGGGAAGTGGTGGTGCCCCACAGGTCGGAGGCGTCACGGATCTCGACCTTGTCGTCGTTAATGTAGATGTAAACGGGGGTATCGCTGGCGCCTTCGATGATCAGGGCGTCATAGCCCGCGTTCTTCATCCGCATCGCGGTATTGCCGCCCATGTGGGCGTCCACGATGGAATTGTACTTGGTGAAGGGGCTCAGAGAGGAAAGGGTGATACGGCCGCTGGTAGGAGCGGAACCCGCGGTATTGGGGCCGACGGCGAACACGATCTTGTTTTCCGGGGCGGTCGGTTCGGTGCCGGCAGGAACTTCTTCGTACATGATGCGGTTGGCCATGCCCTTGCCGCCGATGTACGCATGATATTTGTCGCTGCTCTCGACGCTGCTGGTCTTATCCGTCAGATTGACGCGGAGCAGTTTTCCCATCCAACCATAACTCATCGTTCATTCCCTCCTTACAGCGCTTTGGCCACATCTTCCCAGGGGATCATGCGAAGGGCGCTGTTCGGGCAGCCGGCAACGCAGGCACCGCAGGAGATGCACTTGGTGGACTTTTTCTTTTCTTCGTCAATGCGGGGCATATGCCACGGGCAGGACTGGACGCAGATACCGCAGCCGATGCACTTTTCCTGGTCGATCACGCGGGCGCCGGTATCGGGATCGGCGCTGATCGCCTTCATCGGGCAGTTCTTAACGCAAAGAGGATCCGCGCACTGCTTGCAGGTCTCAGGAGCGAAGCCCCAGGTGCCAAACAGGCCGTCGCCATGCAGGAAATCTTCAGTCGGGCCGTCCTTGCCGAACGCAACGTCCTGACGGACGCGCAGACGGGCCATGTAAGGATGGGCGTCGCCGTCGTTCTTCAGCGTGCAGCTGACTTCGCAGCGCTGACAGCCGGAGCACTTGGCGCGGTTCGCCACCAGCAGGAAATCAGGCGCGGCGATGGTGTCCACCAGACCCGCTTCAGCCTGGGCCTGCGTGCAGCCCATCAGGTTGAGCAAGCTGCTGGAGAGCGCGACACCCGCAAGTCCCTTACCGGTCAGTTTCATGAACTGACGGCGAGTGAACTCACGGTCCAGCAGGTTTTTGTTGTTTCCGGACATAGTAAATTCCTCCTTTTGTATTTGGTTGTCGGCAGGGTTGAAAAACCTCTCCCACTCCTTTGCAAACGGCAGGTACAGCAATTGCTCACTATGCCCATTGGTATGGACGGCCCGGTGGGTCTGACCACACTCGGAGTTTTCATTGAGGTTATTTTATCAGACGTTTTTTTGATTAGTCAATTCTAACATAATACATTTTTGAAAAGATTTTTATACCCGATGTGATTGGCAGAACTGCGGGCGGTATGCTATAATACTCCCGAAAAAACAGGGAGGAAATGCCATGAAAAACGGCGTGATGCACGAGGAATGGCTGCGCTGGTCGCTGAACGGCGCGGAGCAGCGCCCGCTCGTATATTCGGGGAACCATCCGGAAGAGCTGCTGCGCGGCGTACTGTTCACCCGCGGGCTGATCGTTTCTCCGTCGGCCGAGCTCACAGTCCGGCAGGACGGACAGTGCTGGGAGGTCACCGGTACGGTCAGCGCCGTGCCCGGCGCGATCCGCCCGCTGGGTCCCGCTGCCGGTCCCGCCCCTGAAACCGGCGTGCTGGCGGATTCGGTGCTGAACACGGCCTACAGCCGCTTCGGCGTCCATCGGGCGGCCGTGCTGGGAAGCGGCGGCAGCGCCTATGTACGGGAAGATATCGGGCGGCACAACGCCTGCGACATGGCGATCGCCGCCGCGTATCTCGCGGGTGAAGACCCAGGTTCATGCGCGCTGGCGCTCAGCGGCAGGGTGACCACGGAGATCCTGTACAAGGCGGTACGGGCCGGCATTCCCGCCGTCTATACAACAAAATACCCCAGCGACCTGGCTTCCGAGGAAGCCGGGCGGTTGGGTGTGACAGTCTATTCCGTTCCCCGGAAGCCAAAAGCCGGCCGCGGCTGTGAAACGCCCGCAAAACCCGTTCCGGCCGTCGCTTTTTCCGCCTGGTCCGGCACCGGCAAGACGACCCTGCTCGTCCGGGTGATCGGCGAGATGAAGCGCCGCGGCCTGCGCGTCGCGGTGCTGAAGCACGACGCGCACGATTTCGAGATCGACCGGGAGGGCAAGGACAGCTGGCGCTTCGCCCAGGCGGGGGCGGATATGGTCGCCATCAGCTCTCCGGCGAAAACGGCGGCGGTGTTACGGCGCTCTTTCACTGCGGAGGAGCTGATCAGCCGCGTCCGGGACGCGGATCTCATCCTGGTGGAAGGCTACAACAACGCCGGCCTCCCGCGCATCGGCGTGAGCAGGGCCGCGACAGGCAAGGGATTCCGGGAAGACCCGTCCCGCTGCATCGCCCTGGTGACCGACGAGCCCATACCTGACGCCGCGGCGCCTGTTTTCGGCCTCGAGGATATTGAACCCTTGTGTGATTTCATCCTGAAATATACCGGGCTGTCCGGTCAGACTGAGGCCGGCAGATAAAACGCCTGTCCGGGAAACGTGTTCCGAAAGATCCGGATACAGGCAGAACAGCGCCGCCTCCCTGAAGCCGGAGACGGCGCCTTCATGTTATTTGAGATCAATTATTCACACAGCTTTTCGATCCAGTCCCGCCGCTGAATGGCCTCGAGCCAGTCCGTCGGGATCGACTGATATCCGTAGTACAGGCCCGCCAGCCCGCCGGCGATCGCACCGACCGTGTCGCTGTCGTCCCCCAGGTTCACCGCTTTCAGCAGCGCATCCTTAAAGGAAGAAGTGTTGGCCAGCGACCAGACCGCAGCCTCCAGCGCGTCCACCACATAGCCGCTGCTCCTGATCTTTTCAGACGGCAGCGCAGCAAACCCGGCCAGATCGCGCAGGTGGTCATAATACTCCACGTTTTCCTGATCCGCCAGGCTTTTCCCGTAGTAGTCAAAGCCCCGGTCCAGTCCCGCCTGGAGCCGTTCACGCAGCGTTCCTTCGCCGTTCAGTATGGCCCTGGTCATAAAGTAGTACATGCCGCAGGCGATATTGGCGCGGATATGCGCATGCGTCAGACTGCCCACCTGATGGATGAGCTTGACGGCTTCCCCGTCGCCCAACTGCTGCTCACAGCAGTACAGGCAGATGGGCATGATGCGCATCAGGCTCCCGTTGCCGTTGTTCCATTCCTCGATGCCGCCGCACTTCAGCGGCTTGTGCCCGAGCTTGTATTTCCGGATGGCCCACATTGTCCCCCGCCCGACGTCATATGAGTAACCGTAGGGAGTAAACTCCCCTTTATCGAGCCATTTGACAAAGTTATCCATTATGTCGGTCAGGTCGACGCCGCCGAGCCGCCTGATGCTTTCGAGAAGCGCCAGCGTCAGGCTGCTGTCGTCCGTCCAGGAACCGGCCGGCAGATTGAATGTGCCGTGGCCGCGCATCCCGGTCACCGGGTGCCCGGCGACCTCCTGCCGCGTTTCAAACTGAACGGGACAGCCCAGGGCATCTCCGACCACTACGCCCATCACACCATCTTTCCAGATGTTTTTCATTGGCTGATCCCTCCTTATCGGAATTCACCTGCTGCTTTTGCGTGTTTCAAAATCCTCTTCGATCCTTTTCTTCCACGACGCGCCGATCGGCTCGCAGGCGCGCATACAGCACACAGCGTCGCTGACTACCTCGTAGTTCAGGCGCTGTCCGGCGGAGTCGTTGTGGAAATTGACCGCCCGATCCCTGCCGATGCCAAAGTGCGCAGCCGTTTCCACCGCGTCGATGTTCGCGCCCAGGAAAAGGAATTCCCATCCGTACTTTTCCTTCTGGCGCTCGACCATCCGCTTGACCTGGTCGCTGCTGTAGCGGTGCGAGGCGTTTTCCATCCCGTCCGTGGTAATGACGAACACGGTATGCTCCGGCACATCCTCCTCGCGGGCGTATTTGTGGACGTTGCCGATATGGCGGATCGCCCCGCCGATCGCGTCGATCAGGGCGGTGCAGCCGTCCACATAATACTCCCGGTCCGTCATCGGCTCGATCCGGCGGATGTCCACCCTGTCGTGAATCACTTTGCTGTCGTCCGAGAACAGTACGGTCGATACCAGCGCTTCACCGTCCTGCTTCTTCTGGCGTTCGATCATGCTGTTGAAGCCGCCGATGGTATCCGCCTCCAGCCCCGCCATGGAGCCGCTTTTATCCAGGATAAACACCATTTCTGTCAGATTCTTTTTCATCGGAACCCCTCCCTTTCTCTGTTCACAGGATCAACCCTGCGTGCGTATCATAACTAAAAAGGGAGCACATCCGGTCGCCCGCCAGGCGACAAATCAGAATCACTGCGGAAAGTGAATACACGTTGATTATAAACCGGCGGCGCCTGATAATCAAGCGAACAATACCATTGCATTCAATTAATTCAAGCCAGGCTTGAAGAAAAAGAATCCGATTCCATTGCAGTTTGCTGGATGAACCGGTCATTCTCTGCTATGATCATATCCACAGGGAGGTGAAGGAACGATGAAGAATCTGTGCAAAGCATTCCTGATGGACGATCCCGTCGAGGCGCATGAACATATCCACCGGAATTGGGAAGTGGTCCGGCAATACGGCGACCGCGCCTACGGGAACTGGCTGTACACCTGGGATGACGGCTACCGCGTGCTGGGACGCTGCAGGGAGTGCCGGGCGTATATCCTTCTGCAGCAGTCGGAATACCACGGAATGGAAGA
>JBGUIY010000084.1:0-12525 GCA_045113475.1 Christensenellales bacterium
CCCGCGACTGCACCTTCGCCTTCGAAGCCGGCAACATGGCCGTGGTGCTGCTGAAGAGCGGCATCGGCAACCAGGTGATCGGAACGCGCAACAACCGCACCTTCCACACCTCCATCGACACGGCCCTCTGCGAGACCCGCAACTTCAAGGAAAGCCTGTACAACCTGATCAACTCCCTGTAAAACGCAAAACTGTCATATATCCTGCGGCGACGCTTTCAACGCCGCCGCATTTCATCATTGTAGCACCCATTTTTCCATGACCGAAGGAGAATCAATCGATGCAATGGTTTCTGGATATCCTCCGCGGCGCGGTGATCGGCATTTCCAACATCATCCCGGGCGTTTCGGGCGGCACCATGGCCGTTTCCATGGGCATTTACGACCGGCTGATCAATGATATCACACACCTGTTCAAGAAGTTCAAGCAGTCCGTGATCGACGTGCTGCCCATCGGCATCGGCGTGGTGGTCGGTATTTTCGCGTTTTCGGCGCTTATCGGCAGCCTGCTGGGCGTGTCCGTGCCGTGGGAGGCTGATCTCTCCCAGGCGAAAGCCCCCTTCACCCAGAAGCGCCTGACCGCCATGGACGTGGTCAACGCGGGCGTAAGCGAGATCGCCCTCAACCACAACAATGAAACAGCCACGCTGACCCACGAGAGCGGCAACAGCTGGAAGGCCGTATACGCGGACGGAACCTCCCGCAGCCTGACCGGCTCCGCGCTCAAATTCAAGCGCGTAAACGACGCTTACCAGCTGGAACTGTCCCCCGTCAAGCCGCCGCTGACCAAAATGCCCACCATCTTCGCCTTTATCGGACTGATCCTGGGCGGACTGGGCGTGATTTTCCGGCGCGTGAAGATGAAGGATTTCAAGGTCACGGGCTGGATCGTGTTTGCTGTGTTTTTTGCCCTGGTGGTGGTGCTGCCGCTGCTGCGCGCCCCGACCGCGCAGGCAGCCGGGGCCTCCTTCGGCAGCCTGCTGCTGATGGTGCTCCTGGGGATGGTCGCGTCCGCGACGATGGTCATTCCCGGCGTGTCCGGCTCCATGATCCTGATGCTGTTAGGCTACTATGAAGCTGTGATCGGCGCGCTGAACAATCTGCGCAGCGGCGACCTGAGCTCGCTGGTGATCCTCGCACCCTTCGCCGTCGGCATCGTACTGGGCCTGTTCCTGATCGCCAAGCTGATCAGCACGCTGCTGGAAAAGGCCCCGGCCCTGACCTTTGCGGCCATCCTGGGCCTGGTGCTGGCCTCCCCCGTCGCCCTGCTCATCCAGAACAGCGAATGCTTCGAGGTAGCGACTGTCGGCAACTGGGCTGTCAGCATCCTCTGCCTGGCCGCCGGTTTCGCGGCCGCATGGCTGCTGAGCAAGCTTGACAACGATAAAAAAGCGTGACAAAGGAGACAGATTCATGGATATCCATTCCAAGATTTACGGCGATCTGACCAAGATCCTCGTCACCCGCGAAGAGATCGCGAATTCCATCCGCGAACTCGGACAGAAGATCACCCATGATTTCGCCGGCCGCGACCTGGTCATGGTCTGCATCCTGAAAGGCGCCTGCGTCTTTTTCACGGACCTGATGCGCGAAGTCGACCTGCCGGTCACCACCGAATTCATGTCCGTTTCCAGCTACGGCAGCGGCACCAGCTCCTCCGGCGTCGTGCGCATCGTGAAGGACCTGGACCGGAATATCGAGAACAAGGACGTGCTGATTGTCGAGGACATCGTGGACAGCGGCCGCACCCTCAGCTATCTGGTGCACGTGCTGGAGCAGCGGCATCCCCGCAGCATCAGCATCGCCACCCTGCTGGACAAGCCCGCCCGCCGCGTGGTGGATCTGACGGTCCAGTATTCCTGCTTCAACATCCCGGACGCCTTCGTGGTGGGTTACGGCCTCGATTATGACGAGAAATACCGCAACCTGCCGGACATCGGCGTGCTGAGCCCAAAAATTTACGAATCGGAATCCTGATTTCCTTGATTCATCCGACAGGCATATGGTATAATACACACCGTGCGGCGCTGTCTGTTCCGGCCGGAACAGGCGTAAGCGCCCGCGGTCATCTGCACCGGGAACACAGGGACCCGGCATCGAACTTGCAGGAGGGAACACCCATTTGAACAAATCTTCCCGCACCATGCTGATATACGTGCTGGCGCTCGCGCTGCTGATCATGATCGGCGTCACGCTGTCCTCCCCCTCCAATACGGGGACCAGGATCGAGTATCATCAGCTTCTGGATTATATCAGCAAGGATATCGCCCAGGGCCATTCCACGGGCTCCGGCATCGACATCGTGTCCATCCGCGGCAACACGCTGATCGGACGCTTTGAGACCAGCCGCGTTTCCAAATCTGATTACCCGAAGCGCTACGACTTCGAGACGACGATCGGCAGCGATTTCATCGACACCGTCAAGACGATGGTGGCCAACGCCACCCCCGGCAAAACCGTGGACGAAATCTCCCTTTCGGACTTCCCGTTCAAGGTCGAATACCTGCCGCCCGTTTCCACCCCCTGGTATGTACAGCTGCTGCCTGAGCTGCTGATCCTGGGCGTATTCATCTTTTTCATGTGGTACATGTTCCGCCAGCAGATGGGCGGCGGCCGGATCAACAACTTCGCCCGCTCCCACGCCAGCCTGGTGGACGCCAAGAAGAACAAGACGACCTTTGCCGACGTGGCCGGCGCTGAGGAAGAAAAGGAAGAACTCAAAGAGATCGTCGACTTCCTGAAGAGCCCCAAGGCCTATCTGGACGTCGGCGCGCGCATCCCCAAGGGTGTGCTGCTGGTAGGCCCTCCGGGCACCGGTAAAACGCTGCTGGCCCGTGCCGTGGCCGGTGAAGCGGGCGTGCCCTTCTTCACCATCAGCGGCTCCGACTTCGTGGAAATGTTCGTCGGCGTCGGCGCGAGCCGCGTCCGCGACCTGTTCGACCAGGCCAAGCGCTCCGCCCCCTCCATCGTCTTCATCGACGAGATCGACGCCGTCGGCCGTCACCGCGGCGCGGGCCTCGGCGGCGGACACGACGAACGTGAACAGACCCTGAACCAGCTGCTGGTGGAAATGGACGGCTTCTCCGCCAACGAAGGCGTGATCGTGATGGCCGCGACCAACCGCCGCGACATCCTGGATCCCGCGCTTCTGCGCCCCGGCCGTTTCGACCGCCAGATCACCGTGAACTATCCTGATCTGCGCGGACGCGAGGACATCATCCGCGTTCACGCGAAGGGCAAGCCCTTTGCGGACGACGTGGACTTCGCCTACATCGCCAAGCGCACGCCCTTCTCCACCGGCGCGGATCTGGAAAACATCATGAACGAGGCCGCGATCCTGGCCGCGCGCGCCCGCGAGACCAAGATCACCCAGGAAATGCTCTCCCAGGCTGTGGAACGCATCCAGATGGGCCCCGAAAAGCGGAGCCATAAGGTGCTCGAGCAGGAGAAGCACATGGTGGCCTATCACGAGACCGGCCACGCCCTGGTGGCCCATTACCTGCCGCTGTGCGACGACGTACAGCTGGTGACCATCGTGCCCCGCGGCAACGGCGCGGGCGGCTACACGCTTATCCTGCCCGAACAGGAGACCGATTTCTCCACCCGGAAGCAGCTGACCCAGGATATCTCCATGATGCTGGGCGGCCTCGCGGCTGAAAAGCTGATGCTGAACGACAACACCAACGGCGCCACCAGCGACCTGCAGCGGGCGACCCAGCTGGCGCACAGCATGGTCACCAAATTCGGCATGAGCGACGAACTCGGCGCCGTGTACCTCGGCAACGACGAACAGGTGTTCGTCGGCATGGAGTTCGGTCAGTCCCGTCCCTACAGCGAACAGACCGCCGCGCGCATCGACGAAGCGGTCGCCAATCTCCTGTCCAGGTGCTACGAGCAGGCCTACAGTATCCTGCGGGATCACAAGGACATGCTGGAAAGCGTCGCCGCGCTGCTCTTCGACCGTGAAACGATCACCCGTCAGGAATTCCTGAACATCGTCGAGCCGACGCCGGCGATCGAGTCTGCCGAAGCAGCTGAGACGGCCGAAGCAGCTGAAACGGCCGAAATAGCTGAAACGGCTGAAGCAGCCGAAACAGCGGAAGCGGCCGAAACATCCGCCGCTGAGGAAAGCGGCGAAGAAACCGAAGGAGTCCATGAGTAACCAACCTTCACCTCCATTCAAAAACAACGTCAGTCAGAACGTTCAAAGCTACATTCCCGGCGCTTTCAGGCCGGATAAACGAGTGCGGCTGCGCCGCAGGCGGAAATGGCCTGCGGCTGTCGCTATTATTTGCGTGCTCGCGATCGGCATCACTGTCGGGATCAGCGTCTGGCGCGCCAAAGAAGCCGAAAACACACGCAACGAAACGCTGGCGCCTTATGCCAACGCTTATCTCCCCAACATCACCCTGGACGGGATCGCCCTGACCGGCCTCACCCGTTCGGAAGCGGAAACCGCCGTCATGAACCAGGTCAATGCCCGGCAGGATGGCTGGTCCCTGGCCCTCACCTACAACGGCCATACTTTCACGACCCTCAATTACACGCTGATGGGGATGACCACGGACAAGGCGCAGGTCAGGCAGCTGCTGGACCGCGCCTATCAGTACGGCCATACCGGCACCGTGGACGAGCGCCTTGCCGCCCTGGCCCAGCTCCAGGAAGCGCCTGTGAGCCTGTTTTCGTCGCAGTCCGACATGACGGACGCCAACCTGAACAGCATTCTCAGCCAAATCGCCGCGTACTTCGACCAGGCGCCGACCGACGCCTACCTGGCGTCCTTTGATCCGGATGCAGCCGATCCCTTCGTGATCGTGCCTGAGAAACCGGGCGCTGTGCTGGACGTGGATACCGCGCGGGCTGAGATCATGCGGCGGGCCAGCGCGGGCGAAAGCGGCAGCTACGAACTGACGCCCTCCCCCATCCCCGCTAATGTGACTACGGCGGACGTGCGCAAGCGCGTCACCCTGCTTTCCACGGGTACCACCAAGATCGCCACCACCAGTCCGGAAGGCCGCAACAGCAACATCGCCATCGCCATGGAAAAGATCAACGGCAAGGTGCTCAAGAACGGCGAGACCTTCAGTTTCAATTCCGTGGTCGGCAAACGGACGGAGGAAAACGGCTTCGTTCCCGCGATCGAATACGTGTACGGCATCGAGCAGCCCGGCATCGGCGGCGGCGTATGCCAGGTCAGCACCACCGTGTATATGGCCGCCATCACCGCGAACATGGAGCTCCTGCAGCGCAGCCCCCATTCCATGAAAGTCAGCTATACGGAGCTGGGCCACGATGCCACCGTCTCCAGCAACCGCCTGGATCTCTCCTTCAGGAACAATACCGGCGGAACGGTGTATATCACCGCCCACGTGGAAAACCAGCCGAAGACGAAGAAGCGCTGGCAGTGCACCGTGAATATATACGGCCCCGCCATGGCCGAGAACGAGCACTACGAGCTCCGCAGCGAGGTCATCGACGTGCTGCTGCCCGGCGATCCCATCCTCCGCAAGGACACGGACGGCGTGTACGTGGAATATGAGGACGAGATGTATCAGTTCCAGACAGGCCGCGAGGGCTATGTGATCACCACTTACCTTGACCGTTACGTGAACGGTGAGGTTGTCGGTTCCCGCAAGCTGTATACAGACACCTACAAGGCTACCAGCGACGGCTATTACGTCGGGGTCAAACCCAGGGACGAGTTCTATTACTGACGGGAGGGCGACGAGTTGGCATTTAAAATCGCGGATGTCCATCCCGGCGGTCTCGCGGTACGGCACGGCTTACGGCCCGGCGATGCCATTGAGGAGATCAACGGCGAACCCCTGATCGACCATGTGGACTACGAGGCGCTGACCGCCCGCTCCCGCGTCAGGCTGTCAGTTGTCAAAGCGGACGGCGAACGCCGCGAGGTCACCATCATCAAGCCCCGGGACGCTGGGCTCGGGCTGGAAATGGAGTCCGCCTTTACCGACATACGCCCCATGCAGTGCAGGAACCACTGCGTTTTCTGCTTCATCGACCAAATGCCCCCGAAGATGCGTGAAACCCTGTACGTGAAGGACGACGACTGGCGTTTTTCCCTCATGATGGGCAACTATATCACCCTCACCAATCTTTCCGATGCTGAGTTCGGCCGCCTGCTGCGGCGCAAGGCTTCCCCCCTGTACATCTCCGTGCAGGCCATGGATCCGGAGGTCCGGGTGCGCATGATGCGCAATCCCCAGGCTGCGAAGCTTTCCGAGCGCCTCGACCGGTTCATGGAAGCCGGCATCCGCTTCCATTGCCAGATCGTGCTGTGCCCCGGCATCAACGACGGCGCCGTGCTGGACGATACGCTGGAGCGCCTGTCCGCCTACCTGCCCAACGCCCAGACCGCCGCGCTGGTGCCCGTCGGACTCACCAGATTCCGCGAACGCCTGCCGGAGCTGACCAACTATGATCCGGAAATGGCGAAAGCCCTGCTCCGCCAGGCGGAGCGCTGGCAGAAGCGCTTTCTGGAAACGGCCGGAACGCGTTTCGTATTCCCGTCCGACGAATTTTTCTGCCGCGCCGGGGAGCCGCTGCCCGACGCCGACTGGTACGAAGGCTACCCGCAGATCGAAAACGGCGTAGGCCTGCTGCGCCAGTACGAAGAAGCGCTAGCCGCACGTTCCCGCCAGGGCCGGGAAGCCGGCGAACGCGGCAGCGTGCGGAAGGTCGCCATTCTCTGCGGCACCTCGGTCGCACCTGTCCTGCGCCGGTGGATCGACCGCTATGCCCCGCCGGGGCCGCAGATCACCGTGATACCGGTCGTGAACCGCTTTTTCGGTGAGACGATCACAGTTACCGGCCTGCTGACCGGGCAGGACCTGATGCCTGCCGCGGAACAGAGCGGTGCCGACGAGATCATGATCTCCGGCAACTGCCTCCGCGCCGAAGGCGATCTCTTCCTGGACGATATGAAGCTTTCCGACTTCCGGAAACGCTTTAACGTGACCGTGGTCCGGGGCGGCGCTGCCCTGTACGAAGCCCTGGCCAGATAACGCTTTTCCGCAGCAGACCAAGAAACTATCTCAGGAGTATGCCATGCCGAATATCAAGCCCCTGGTCGCCGTTGTCGGGCGGCCGAACGTAGGCAAATCCACTTTATTCAACCGCATCGTCGGACAGCGTATCGCCATCGTCGAGGACGTGCCCGGCGTGACCCGCGACCGCATCTACGCGGACGCGGAATGGCTGAACCGTGACTTTACCCTGATCGACACCGGCGGTATCGACCCCAAGAGCGATGACGTGCTGCTGGCCCAGATGCGCAAGCAGGCAGAGATCGCCATGGACCTGGCGCAGGTCATCTGTTTCCTGGTGGACGGCAAGACGGGCGTCACGCCGGACGACATGGAGATCGCCAACCTCCTGCGCCGGACAGGCAAGCCGGTCGTGCTGGCCGTGAACAAAATCGACCACGTCAGCCAGAACGACAGCATCTATGAGTTCTATCAGCTGGGCTTGGGCGATCCGCATCCGGTGTCCGCCGCCAATATGATGGGCCTGGGCGATCTGCTGGACGAGCTGGTGAAGCATTTCCCCGCCGCGGACGACGGAGAAGTCTCTGACGAAGAGCGGCACGTGATCCAGCTGGCCGTGGTCGGCCGGCCCAACGTGGGCAAAAGCTCGCTGGTGAATAAGCTGCTGGGCCAGGAACGGACCATGGTCAGCGACATTCCCGGCACCACCCGGGACGCCATCGACACGTCCATGGTCGCCGCGGACGGCACCGCCTTCAATATCATCGATACGGCCGGCATGCGCAAGAAAAAGGCCATCGAGGACGCGTCCCTGGAGCGCTACTCTGTGCTCCGCTCCATCGCCGCCATCCGGCGCTGCGACGTGGCGCTGCTGCTGCTGGACGCCCAGGACGGCGTCACCGAGCAGGACGCACGCATCGCCGGCATGATCCACGACGAGGGCAAGGCCGCCATCGTGATCATGAACAAGTGGGACAGCATCGAGAAGGATACCAACACCCTGGAGCAGAAGCGCAAAGAGATCCTGAACGACCTCAAGTTCATGGATTACGCGCCGGTGCTGTTTATCAGCGCCCTGACGGGCCAGCGCGTGCATACCGTGCTGGATACGGTGGTCAAGGTATGGGGCCAGACCAGCCGCCGCGTGACTACCGGCACCCTGAACGACGTGCTGGCGGACGCCCAGCTGACCATGCAGCCCCCCGCCGTCAACGGCCGCCGGCTCAAGATCTATTACGCGACCCAGCAGAGCGTCTGTCCTCCGCATTTCGTGCTGTTCGTGAACTACGAGGAGCTCATGCATTTCTCCTACCAGCGCTATCTGGAAAACCAGCTGCGCAAGGCTTTCGGCTTTGAGGGAACGCCCCTAAGGTTCACCCTTCGGGAAAAGAGACGGGAGGATGCACGATGATCCTGCGTTACATCATCTGCGCCGCTGCGGCATATCTGCTGGGCAGCATATCTTTCGGCATCCTGCTGACCAAAAACAGCGGGCATGACATCCGCAAGGAAGGCAGCGGCAACACCGGCGCCAGCAACGCCCTGCGCGTTTTCGGCCTCCGGACCGGCCTGGTCACCTTCATCTGCGACATCCTGAAGGCCGTGATCTCGGTGCTTCTGGGCAAGGCGCTGGCCGGTGAATACGGCGGAATGCTTGCCGGGCTGTTCGTCATCATCGGCCATAACTGGCCCCTGTTCTTCGGCTTCAAAGGCGGCAAGGGCATTTCCTGCTCCTGCGCGGTGGTGCTGCTGAACTTTCCGGGCCCCGGCGCCATCGCCATCGCCATCTGCATCGCCGCCATTGCCATCACAAGGTACATCTCCGTGGGCAGCATGCTGCTGCTGGTCAGCTACGCAGTCATCCTCTGCGTCATCAAACCCTTCTGGCCCCACGGGGTATGGGCCATCGTCCTGGCTGTCATGGCCGTCGCGCGGCACCACGGAAACATCAGACGGCTGCTCAACGGGACGGAGAACAAACTCAGTTTTAAAAAGAAGTAAAGGATCCGGAAGCAACCGATCGGGAGTCATCACTGTTCTGATCGTTAAGCCATGTCTGCAATTCGGATTTTCGTATTCCTACAAAGCAAAATAATGACAGCAGTGGAACGCTGCTCAGTATCCGATCATAACAAAACAGCTGCCCAGGATATCCTGAAGCAGCTGTTTTGTTGTCTTCAACGGCGTTTACTTTACGACCTTGATCAGTCCTTTATAAACGAAGCCGGTTTTGCCGCTAATACGTACTTTGTACCAGGAGCCGGTTTTGCCGAGGATTTTCATGACCTTGCCGTTTTTCACCGTCATGATGCGCTCATAGTTCTTGCTGGGGCCCCTGCGCATGTATACGTTCTGCTTCGCGACGGCGTTGCCGCTGGCGGATTCCTGGGCCTTCTGGATCGGTCCGGAGGTCTTGGTGAGGAAGTTCTTGCTCATCCAGCCCTTGGTGCCGTCCTTGGTCTTGACGTAATACCAGCCCTTGGAATACTTGAGCACCGTGACGACCGTGCCCTTCTTGTAGCGCGCCTTCACATTGTAATCTTCACCTGGGCCGATGCGCATACGCAGGAGCTTGGTGCCGGTCACTTTCATCAGCTTCGCAGCCTGCGCGGTTTCCGGAACCATCGCCGCAAACAGCACGACCAGCAGCATCAGCGCCACAATCGAACGGATCCGTTTCATCAGATGTCAGCCTCCTTCGGAATGCTTTTCAGCATCAGTAATTCCCTTTTCAAATCATACCATAACAGCACAAAAAAGCAATGAAGGAAATGTAACAATCGTTTTACAATTTGATTACAGGAGCAGCAGGAGCCGCATCACCGCAGCCTCCCGTTCCGCGGTCCGGATCACTTCAGTTCTTCGATCCCTACTTCCGGCAGGATCCTCCGGTAATCCTCCTCCTCAAAGTCGCCGGTCAGCAGGCACATGGCGCTGGCTGCGGATACCGCCAGGGCAATGCGGAAGCTCTCCAGTATCGGAAGGCCCAGGGAGATGCCGTAAGCGAACCCGGCCAGCATGCTGTCCCCGCAGCCCACCGTGTTCTTTACGGTGATCCTGGGCGGGCGGCCGTGATAAAGGCGGCCGCCGTCGGCAAGGATCGCGCCTTCCGAGCCCAGGGACAGGACCACGTACGGGATGCCCGATTCGTTCAGCCTCCTGAGGGCGTTCAAACGGTCAGTCTCCCCCGTTTCGCCCAGCAGCGCGCCGATCTCGTCCTCGTTCGGCTTGATCAGCGTCGGTCCTGCTCCGGCCCCGGCAGTGAGGAGCGCTCCGCTGGTATCCAGCAGCACGGGGATATCCGCTTCACGGCACATTTGGATCAGCCTGGCATAGATATCCTTCGGCACGCCGCCGGGCACGGAGCCGCTGATGGTGACCGCCTTTGCCTGGGGAATCGCCGCGCGGAAATCCGCTGTGAACCGGTCGACGTCCCCGCCGGTGACCGGCGCGCCGGGCTCCAGGTATTCCGTGGAACGGCTGGCGGAGAGATCCCAGCAGTTGATGCAGGACCGGGTCTCGGCCTTCACGTGCGTGAAGCGCGGAGTTACGCCGGAGGCGGCCAGCATGGACTCCAGGTACTGCCCGTTGAAGCCGCCGGTAAAGCCCATGGCAGTGACGGAAGCGCCGAGTTTTTTCGCCACGCGGCTGACGTTCAGCCCTTTCCCGCCCGGGGTGTTGCGTACTTCACGCACGCGCATCACCGTTTCGGGGCGGATGCTGTCCATAAGATAGAGTTTGTCGATCGACGCGTTCAGCGTTACTGTCAGGATCATATCAGGCCTCGTTGATCAGCATCAGTTTGCCGTGCACCTGGGAAGCATCGTCGTACAGCTTGAAAGCCTCCCAGGCTTCGCTCATGGGGAAGGTGCGGTAGATGAACGCCGGATCGAACTTGAGGGTGCCGGTGGCGAAGAAATGGGCGGTCAGCGTCCATTCCTTTCCCGGGAAGGGCGCGGAATAGCTCATCCAGCTGCCGGTCAGATAGAATTCCTTCCGGTTCATGAGCTCCCACTGGGCCGGGGTGAAGGTGGTATCCGTATGGGGCGTGCCGATGAAGGTCACGTGGGCCTTGTTGCCCGCCACCTCGAAGCAGGTCAGTCCGGTCACGGGATTGCCCGCGGTCTCGAACACATGGTCGAAGCCCCGGCCGCTCGTCAGTTCCTTCGTACGGGCCCGCCAGTCTTCCGTGCGGGTATTGACCACTTCGTCCGCGCCCATGCGCTTCGCCAGCGCCAGGCGGCCGTCGTCGATATCATATACCACCAGCCGCTTCGCGCCGAATATCTTCGCCCACTGGGCCGTAAAGATGCCGATGGTGCCGCAGCCGACCACCGCCACGCTGCCGCCGCCTGTGTACTGACCCTGCAGGAGCCCGTGAAGGGCGACCGTCGACGGCTCGAACATGGCCGCCTGCGTGTAAGGAATGGACGGATCATATTTCACGACGTTCGCCGCGGGAACCACCACATAGTCCGCAAAGCTGCCCTGCTCACGGCTGCCGATGAAGCTGTAATGCTTGCACAGCGAGAAATTGCCCTTCTGACAGTCCTCACAATGGCCGCAGGGCACCAGCGGCGCCGCCGTGACAGTGTCCCCGACGCTGACGCCCTTCACATTGGCGCCGACTTCAGCCACATCGCCGCTGAACTCGTGGCCCAGCACGATCGGGTAGAAGTGCGCGCCGTTATGCAGCACGCGCGGCACGTCGCTGCCGCATATGCCCGTAGCGCGGACGCGGATTTTGACCTGATCCTCCCCGCAGACCGGATCCTGCCAGTCCGTATACCGCAGATCGCGGTTGCCAAACAATACACATGCTTTCATAGCTCATATTCCCCTTTTGTATAATGGTTGCATCGCGCCGCTCAGCGCGAGATACCGCTCAAAACCCGCTTCGTATACTCCCCTGAGCCCGTCTGCCGGGAGATAGCGCTTTTCCTGTCCGTTTTCCGTTTTCCAGGCGTTCCAGCCGCTGACGGCGCCCACACCGACGCCCGCGATGAGCGCGGCGCCCCTGACAGCCGCCAGCTCGCCTTGGGCTGCCACCATCTCGCAGCCGGTCACGTTGGCTTTGATATCCATCCAGACAGCGCTCGAGGCGCTGCCGCCGGTGGCACGGAGGGTGCCGACAGCGCAGCCGGCTTCCAGCGCGGTCTCCAGGTTGTGCCGGAGGGCGAAGGCGACGCCTTCCATGACCGCGCGGATCATGTGGCTGCGCTCAATGCCGAAATGCAGGCCGTAGAAGACACCCTGGGCTTCCGGCATCCAGAGCGGGCTGCGCTCTCCCGACATGTACGGCAGGAAGAGCAGCCCCGCGCTCATGGGCGGGGCCTGCGCCGACAGCGCGCTCATTTCCGCGAAACTCAGCTCCGGGCAGCACTGCTCGCGCAGCCATTTCAGCGCTCCTCCCCCGCCCGTGGTGCCGCCCTGAAGCAGCCAGCGCCGCGGCACGACATGGGGGCTCAGGATGAGTCTGGGATGGGAAGCATAGTGATCCAGACAGATGCTCATGCCGC
>JBGUIY010000085.1:0-8804 GCA_045113475.1 Christensenellales bacterium
ATCTTCAAGCAGCTGTACCTGGACGGCTACGCCCAGTACATCGACATGCCCGTGAACTGGTGCGAAGAGCTGGGCACGGTGCTGTCGAACGACGAGGTCATCGACGGCAAGAGCGAGCGCGGCGGCTATCCCGTGGTCCGCAAGAACATGAAGCAGTGGGTCATCAACCAGCCCGCCTTCGCCGAGAAGCTGCTGGAAGGCCTGAACGAGATCGACTGGCCGGAGAGCACGAAGGACATGCAGCGCCACTGGATCGGCAAGAGCGAGGGCGTTGAGGTCAGATTCCAGATCGTCGGCGGCGGCGAGTTCAGCATCTTCACGACGTGCATCGAGACCATCTACGGTATCACCTTCATGGTCCTGGCGCCGGACGGGCAGCTGGTGCAGGACCTGATGCCCCGGATCAAAAACCAGGAAGAAGTCAGGGCCTACATCGAGGAGACCCGGAAAAAGAACGACATGGACCGGACGGAGCTGAACAAGGGCAAAACCGGCTGCCGCCTAGAGGGTGTGAAATGCATCAACCCCGCGAACGGGCGGGAGGCGGAACTGTTCATCGGCGACTTCGTGCTGGCCAGCTACGGGACCGGCGCGGTCATGGCCGTGCCGAGCCACGACCAGCGCGACTTTGAATACGCCGTCGCGCACAACATCCCCATGCTCCAGGTCATCGACGGGGCGGATGTGAGCGAGCACGCCTTTGAGAAGGGCGACTACCTGGGCAAGGGCTGCAGGCTGATCAACAGCGAGGAGTTTACCGGGCTGACCGTCGAGGAGGCCAAGGAAGCCATCACCGTGAAGCTCGAGAAGATGGGCGTCGCAAAGCGCACGGTCAACTACCACTTCCGCGAATGGATCTTCGCGCGGCAGCGCTACTGGGGCGAACCCGTCCCGATCGTCCACACGGAAGACGGCGGCCTGTATCCCCTGCCGGACGACGAGCTGCCCCTGATCCTCCCCGAACTGGAGGACTATAAAGGAAAGAACGGGAAGGCCCCGCTGGAAAACGCCGAGGAGTGGAAGCACTACGACAAAAACGGCGTGAAGGGGACCCGCGAGACCAGCACGATGCCCGGCTCCGCCGGCAGCAGCTGGTACTACATGCGCTACATCGACCCGCATAATCATGAAACCTTCGCCGACTACAGACTGCTGGAGCACTGGCTGCCGGTCGACCTGTACATCGGCGGGCCGGAGCACGCGGTGGGCCACCTGATGTACAGCCGGATCTGGAACCGCTACCTGTACGACAAGGGCCTGAGCCCCGTGAAGGAGCCCTTCAAGAAGCTGGTGCACCAGGGCATGATCCTGGGTGAAAACGGCATCAAGATGGGCAAGCGTTTCCCCAAGTACGTGGTCAATCCCAGCGATATCGTGGAAAAGTACGGCGCGGACACCCTCCGGCTGTATGAGATGTTCATGGGACCGCTGGAAGTCTCCAAGCCCTGGAGTCCCCAGGGTGTGGAAGGCGCCCGGAAGTTCCTGAACCGGGTCTGGACCTTCTTCACCAACGAGGAGAACATCACCGCCGAAAGCGACGGCGCCCTGGACCGGGTCTTCCACCAGACCGTGAAAAAGGTCAGCGGAGACTTTGAGACCCTGGGCTTCAACACCGCCATCAGCCAGATGATGATCTTCGTGAATGCCTGCTACAAGAACGGCACCTGCCCGAAAGCCTACGCGGAAGCCTTTGTGAAGATGCTCAGCTGCATCTGCCCCCACATCGGCGAGGAAATGTGGAGCCTGCTGGGCCACGAAGAGACCATCGCCTACGAACCCTGGCCCGTCTGGGACGAGGAAAAGATCAAGGAAGACACGATCCAGATTCCCGTCCAGGTCAACGGCAAGGTCCGGGCCACGGTGGAAATCGGCGTGGAGGAAGGACAGGACAGCGTGCTGGAAAAGGCACACGCCATGAAGAACGTCCAGTCCTTCATCGAAGGCAAGACCATCGTCAAGGAGATCTACGTGAAGGGCAGAATCGTCAATATCGTAGTGAAATAAAAAAATGTGCGGAAGCGATGCTTCCGCCATTTTTTTGTAATTCATAATTCATAATTCATAATTCATAATTTCAGATACTCTTCCGCTTCCAGATATAGTTTCATTGTATTCTGGAAGTCTTGATTATCAACGTATTTACTGTGCACCATCCGGAATGATCCTCCTGATATCCACCGGCATAGACTATTCGCCGGTATTCTGCAACAGCAAATAAATTATGAATTATGAATTATGAATTATGAATTTATACCATTGACATCGTAACATTCCCGTAATAAAATGATTCTGTATCATTAGATATATCTGTGTCTGTCTATGACCGATGATGAAGAACGTTGAGGTGAACCATTCATGACCGTGTATCGCCGCCGTCTCCTGTGCCTCGTGCTGGCGCTGAGCATGATTCTCACGCTGATCCCTGCCGCTACAGGAAGCCGGAACTCTGCCTATGCGGAAGCGGATCGTAAGGGAATCACGCTGGACAAGGTGAACATGCGCTACGGCGCGGGGTCCGACCAGAAGATTGCCTTTACCCTGCCGGCTAACCATGTCTGTACCATTCTGGATACCAAAACGGTCCAGAACGTACTCTGGTACAAGGTGGAAACGATTGATCCCGCCCGGAAAAACAGCAATAAATACACGGGTTATATCCACGGGGACTTTTTCCGTGAGCTGACCGCCGAGGAAGCCGCGCTGTACGTTGCCACCGGCAACTCCGCCACGCCCACGCCCGTTCCCGTTTCCAACGGAGGCGCCCCCACGCCTACCCCCACGCCGGTTCCCGCCGCGGGGAACGTTGACCTGCCCGCTGCCGCGGGTTCGATCGGCTTTGTGACCGCCGGCGGCACCAACCTGCGGGAAGGCCCCGGCACCGGCTACCACAGCATTACCCGCCTGGACCGCAACACCCAGGTGGAACTGCTAACCATCCCCTCCATCCGCGGAGGCGGCGCCAACACGTTCTTTAAAGTCAAATACGGCAATTCTGTCGGCTATATCATGAGCGACTTCATCTCCATCCTCAGCGGCGGTCCGGAAAACGGAACCTCTGTTGCGGTCACCCCGGTTCCGGCGTCCCCTGTGTCCGCCGCGACCCCGGCGCCCAACACCACCGCCTACACGCATGTGAAGCTCACCCTTTCCAGCTGCCACCTGCGCGTCACCCCGGACGGAGACTATGATCCCAACAACGACTGGACGGGCAAGGGAACCGTCCTGCTGATCGCCGGCAATCCGGTGAAAAAGGGAAGCTACACCTGGTATCCCGTCTCCAAGGACGGTAAAACCTACTATGTCCGGAACGACTGCGTCCAGCCCTATACCGACAGCAGCGCCCCGGCCGTTACCCCCGCGCCGGCCACCGCGGCTCCCGCCACGGCAGCCCCCGCAGCAGCGACCCCCATTCCCAATGACACCCAGTACGGTATGGTTCAGCTGATCCTGACCAGCTGCCACCTGCGTACCAGCCCGGACGGCCCCTATGATCCGAAAAACGACTGGGAAGGCCGCGGTTCCGTGCTGATGCTGACCGGGGATCCCGTAACAAAAGGAAAATACAGCTGGTATCCGGTCAGGAAGGACGGCAAAACCTATTATGTCCGGAATGACTGCGTTCAGGCGCTTGCCAGCATTACCGCCACGCCCCTGCCCGCGGACGTGACAGCTACCCCGGCCCCGGCCGCCGATACCGCGACGCCGGCTCCCGCCGCGGTAACGCCCGTCCCGGCCAACGTTTCCTATACCCATGTCCGGCTGGTACTGACCAGCTGCCACCTCCGGAGCGCTCCGGACGGAGCCTATGACTCCAAGAACGACTGGGAAGGCCTCGGCAGCGTCCTACCCCTGGCCGGAAGCGCCGTGAAACAGGGTGCCTACAACTGGTATCCGGTCACCAAGGGCGGGAAAAAGTATTACGTCCGTGAAGACTGCGTCCAGCCCTATATTGACGGAAACGCCGGCACGGCGGCCGTCACGCCGACCCCTGCCCCCGCCATTAATCCGAACGGTATCGGCTGGGTCAAAACCACCAAGGGCGGCGTCAATCTCCGGGCCACCATCGGCGGCACCACCGTCAAGCAGCTGAAGAAAAACGTTACCCTGCCTTATCTGCTGGAGCCTGTCCAGAAGAACGGCTATACCTGGTATTTCGTCCAGGACGGCGCGAACCGGGGATATCTCCGCAGCGACGTTGTCGCCGTTGTCAACGCGCCTGACGCCACCCCCACGCCGGTTCCCGCCGCAGACGGTTCCACCCCGACGCCCACCGTTGCGGCGCCGACGGAGAATCCGCCTTCCGGCTATCTGAAGACCAATTCCGGCGGGGTAAACCTGCGGAAGAAGGCCGGTTATACCGACACCATCGGCCGGGTTGACAAGGGCGTTGTCCTGCCTTACTACGGCGCAACCACCCGGGTGAAGGGCGTTGACTGGTATTATGTCAAACACCCGTCCCTGGGATACGGATATCTGCACGCGACCTATATCAACCTGTGCAACGCGGACGGTTCCGCCCTCGCGACGCCCACTCCCGCACCCACCAATACCCCGGCTCCCGGCACAACAAACGCACCCATCAATACCAGCCAGACGGAAGCCACCTATAACACGCTGAAAACCGGTTCCACCGGCGACGCCGTGAAGAACCTGGTGAACGAACTGAAGAACCAGGGATATTACTCCGGTTCCGTGACCAGCAAGTACACCACCGCCGTGGCGGACGCCGTCAAGGCCTTCCAGAAGGCCAAGGGCCTGACCGTGGACGGTATCGCGGGTTCGGCCACCCAGCATAAGCTCTTCAACACCGTGCCTGTCGGCTACGCGAACCTGGAGAATCTGACCATGACCCTGTACCCGGCCGAAAAGATCGACTGGAACACCGGCGGCATCAACGAGCTGTGGGCCAAGGGCAGCAACTACAAGGTCTTTGACGTAAAGACCGGTATCGTCTGGTGGGCGCACCGCTGGTCCGGCGGCCTGCACGTTGACGCAGAGCCCCTGACCGCCGCGGATACCGCGCGGATCTGCAAGATGTACGGCGTCAACCAGAGCTCCCAGATCACGAGCACCAAGCACTGGCAGCGCCGTCCGATGCTGGTCACCATCGGCACAAGAACCTTCGCCTGCTCGCTGTACGGCGTACCGCACAACTATCCGGAAGGCGACACCATCCCCGATAACGACTTCAAGGGCCAGCTGTGTATCCACTTCACCAACAGTAAGACCCACAGCAGCAAAAAGGTGGACAGCGGCCACGAAGAAGCGATCCAGTACGCCTGGGAGCATGCCCCGAACGGACACAAGTAAAAACTGAATGGAATTCAGTTTTTACAATGCAGAATGCAGAATGATATAAACAAATAACACAAGGGGGTTGGACAATGTCCCACCCCCTTTATTATGCTTCATGGATCATGTATAATGCATAAAGGTTATATTTGCTGAATGTATTGCTTCACAAAGGAGAACGCCATGGCAAAGGTCAAGAGCACATACGCCTGTACCGCCTGCGGTTATGAAAGTCCCCGCTGGGTCGGCCGCTGCCCCGGCTGCGGCGCCTGGAACACGCTGGAAGAGAGCCTGCAGGCCGTCCCGGAAAAAGCTTCCGGGAAAATCGCCGCGAACCAGCGGCCCGGTACCGGCGCGAAGCCCATGTCCCTGAAGGACATTCCGGAGGATACGACCCTGCGGACCGGCACCGGTATCAGCGAACTGGACCGGGTGCTGGGCGGCGGCATTGTGGAGGGCGGACTGATCCTGATCGGCGGCGATCCCGGCATCGGCAAAAGTACCCTGCTGCTCCAGGTCTGCGATCACCTGGCAAAAAGCGGAAAACGCACGCTGTATATCAGCGGTGAGGAATCCGCCCGGCAGATCAAGCTGCGCGCGGCCCGCCTGGGCATTGAAAGCGACCTGTACGTCCTGGCGGAAAACGCCCTGGACGCGGTGGAGGAAAAGATCCGGGAACTGCAGCCCGATACGGCCGTGATAGACAGTATACAGACCATGTACCGGCCTGAGATGGCCAGTGCTCCCGGCAGCGTCAGCCAGATCCGGGAAAGCACCAGCCTGATCATGCGCCTGTGCAAGGAAACCGGCACCAGCGTGTTCCTGGTCGGCCATGTGACCAAGGACGGCGCGATCGCCGGTCCCCGGATGCTGGAGCATATGGTGGACGTGGTGCTGTACTTTGAGGGCGACCGGCAGCAGGATTACCGGCTGCTCCGGGCGGTCAAAAACCGCTTCGGTTCCGTGAATGAACTGGGCGTGTTCCGGATGACCGGGCAGGGCATGCAGGTGGTCGACAATCCCAGCGAGGAACTGCTGAGCCTCCGGGCCAAGGGTGCCAGCGGAAGCACCGTCTTCTGCGGCATGGAAGGCAGCCGGCCGCTGCTGTGCGACGTGCAGGCGCTGACCAGTCCTACCTTCTACGGCACGCCCCGCCGCGCGGTAAACGGCGCGGACAGCGGCCGGGTCGCAATGCTGCTGGCCGTGCTGGAAAAACGCGCCAACCAGCGGACCTATAACCAGGATGTCTATATCAACGTGGCCGGCGGCCTGGAGCTGAGCGAGCCCGCGGCGGACCTGGCCCTGTGCGTGGCTGTTGCCTCCAGCCTGAAGGATAAACCGGTGGGACCCGAGGTGGCTGTCATGGGCGAAGTCGGCCTGGCAGGGGAGGTTCGGACCATTCCCCAGTGCGACCGGCGAATCGCCGAGTGTGCCCGCCTGGGCTTCACCACCATCGTGGTTCCCCGTTCCAACGCCCGCCGGATGAGCCTGCCCGAAAACGTAAAAGTGATCGGCGTGGACACCGTCGCCCAGGCGATGAGCGTTATCTTTTAATCCTGAAATATTTCAGGATTAAAAGAAATGCACAATGCACAATGCATAATGCACAATGATTTTCTTTACCGTTTTCATATGATGGATCGTCCATCCGCAATCTTTCCCGATTCATTACACTTCAACCGGCAGGAACCTCTGCCCGTTGACACTTTTCTCATTATGCATTATGCATTATGCATTGTGCATTGAATTCAGAGGTGTTTTATGAGATCCAAAGCAATGGAAAAACTTCTCCGTCTCCTGCTGGTGCTGCTGGGCATCGGCGTGGGGCTTGCCGCGGCGCAGCTGGGACTGGCCCTGTTCCGGCTGAGCCATCAGAACGCGGATATCCCGACCTGGGTGCCCCTGGCCTCCTATACCGGCATGGCGGTGCTGGGCGGCCTGCTCCTGATGCTTCTGAGCGGCCGGATTATCCGCCGTGTCAGCACCTTCTCCATGGAGATGCAGAAGGAGTTTGACAAAATGCCGGCCAACCAGCTGCTGAGCGCTATCATCGGCCTGATCCTGGGCCTGATTGTAGCGGCGCTGCTGCGGCAGATGCTGTCCTTCTTCGGTACCGGCGTGGCCGGCGCGGCGCTGACCGCCATCCTGTACCTGACCCTCGGCGCCCTGGGCTATAACATAGGCAAACGGCGCAGCCGGGAATTCATCACCATGATTACCCGCCTGTCCGGCGCCCGGGAAAAGAGCAAAATCCGGAAGCACGGCTATGCCTCCCGGAAATATGTGGATACCAGCGCCATCATAGACGGCCGGATCCTGGAAATTGCGAAGACCGGCTTTATTGAAGGGGAGTTTGTCATTCCCCAGTTTGTGGTGGATGAGCTCCAGCATGTGGCCGATTCCTCGGATGATACCCGGCGGGAGCGGGGCCGGCGGGGCCTGGAAATCCTGCGGGAGATGCGGGACAGCCTGAAGCAGCTGGTCATCGATCCGGCGGACATCGAAGGCCTCCAGGACGTGGATGTGAAACTGCTCCGCCAGGCCCGGGACTGCGGCGGAACGGTCATTACCGTGGATTATAACCTGCAGAAGGCAGCCGCTGTCAGCGGCGTAAAGAGCCTGAATGTGAACGAACTGGCGGATGCGCTCCGGCCCGCGGTGGTCCAGGGCATGGAGCTCCGGGTCCGTATTTCCAAGGAGGGCAAGGAATCCGGCCAGGGCGTCGCCTATCTGGATGACGGCACCATGATCGTTATCGAAAACGGCAAATCCCGCATCGGGGAGGATGTCGATATTCTGGTCACCAGCGTCCTGCAGACTTCGGCCGGCCGCATGATCTTTGCCCGTTTGAAATAAAGGGTAAAAGTATCTGTCATATTCGCCCGAAGGGCGAATAATTCACATCCCGCGAAGCGGGATATTTCACACAGGGAAGCCGGGACAATGTCCCGGCTTCCCTGTATTTCATATTTTCCGAAGGAAAATAATTCATTGCAATAAAATAAGGCCTTTCGGCCTTATTTTATTGCAGTATGCTGCTGGTCGCTTCGTCCTCGTACTGCCGGGTATACAGCCGGTAATACGGGCCCTTTGCGGCCATCAGTTCCTTGTGGGTTCCCTTTTCCACAATCTTTCCGTCCTTCACCACCAGGATCAGGTCCGCATTCCGGACTGTGGAAAGCCGGTGGGCAATCACCAGGGAGGTTCGTCCCTGGATCACCGTGTCGATGGCGGACTGAATCCGCTGCTCAGTCAGGGTATCCACGGAAGCTGTGGCTTCATCCAGCACCAGGATCCGGGGATCCGCCAGGATCGCACGGGCAAAGGAAATCAGCTGCTTTTCACCGGTGGAGAGCAGGTCGCCGCCTTCGCCGACATCCGTATCAATACCCTTTTCCATCTTGGCCACCACCTGATCGGCGGAGACCAGCTTCAGGGCCCGGTCAATCTCTTCCTCCGTGGCGTTGGGATTGCCGTAAAGCAGGTTCTCCCGGATGGTTCCGGAGAACAGG
>JBGUIY010000086.1:0-15698 GCA_045113475.1 Christensenellales bacterium
GTACGGTTTATATTTGAAAACACGGAAATAGACCGGTTGAATGGGCGTGTGGATGTAAGAAACATTGCCTCAAATAGGGTTATGGAAAAATGTGGTTTTATAAAAGAAGGAACCGTTCGCCAAGGAAAAATGGTTTCTGTTTATTGCGATTATAATATTTACGGTATGCTTAGAGATGATTATGTGGACTTGCAGGGTATAAATAGCTAGAAATTCCAGTTTGTCAAATTGAAAGGCGCACTTACTCACCACCGGGCAAAGCGGTGAAAGTGCGTCTTTCATATATAGAATAAGACCGCATTTCATCATGGATCTTGGTATCAGTTCACAATAGCCGCGCCGCAGTATTGCCGCCCCCGTAAGAAATAATCAAATATTCGTAAGCGCTTACGTTAATTTCCATTGACCTTTCATTGCCCGATGGAGATAATATACATAAAAAGCAGCACTTTTGGTGCTGTGAAAACAGGAGGAAAGCTTATGAAAAAGTTAGTCGCCGTTTTGCTTGCGCTGATGCTTTGCTGCACCGCCTTTGCCGCGCTGGCTGAGAACATCAGCCTGAAGGTCTGGGATGGTCCCGACGATCAGGAACTGCTCAAAGAGCTGTGCGAAGCCTATGCCGCCGCGCATCCGGAAAATACCTACACGTTCCAGTACGGCGTGGTGGGCACCGCTGACGCCAGCGCCCGTTACCTGGAAGACCCGGCCAAGGCCGCGGACGTGTTCATCTATCCCGATGACCAGCTGATCCGCCTCGCCCAGGCTGACGCCCTCTACGAAGTCACCCGCAACCACGACGCCATCGTGGCCGCCAACAGCGCCGGCAGCGTCAAGGCCGCCACTTACAAGGGCACGCTGCTGGGCTACCCCGCCACCGCCGATAACGGCTATTTCCTGTTCTATGATAAGTCCGTCCTCACCGAAGAAGACGTGAAGACCCTGGACGGTATCCTGGCCGCCGCTGAAAAGGCCGGCAAGAAGTTCAACTTCGATATCGCCAACGGCTGGTACCTGGCTTCCTTCTTCCTGGGCAACGGCTGCACCCTGACGCTGAATGACGACGGCAAGCAGGTCTGCGACTTCAACAACGAGAAGGGCCTCGAAGCCGCCAAGGCCGTAGCCGCCCTGTGCGCGCATCCCGCTTTCCTGCCCGGCGACCAGAACATCCTGACCGGTACCATCGGCGACAGCGTGTGCGCCGGCGTGTGCGGCACCTGGATCGCGGAAGCTGTCAAGGAACGGCTGGGTGAGAATTATGCTGCTGCCAAGCTGCCCACCTTCACTGTGGACGGCAAGCAGGTACAGATGGGCTCCTTCGGCGGCTGCAAGATCCTGGGCGTCAATACCCAGAGTGAAGAGCCCGTGGAAGCCATGAACCTGGCTGAGTTCCTCACCAGCGAAGCGAGCCAGCTCCGCCGCTTCGAAGTGCGCGGTTACGGCCCCTCCAACATCAACGCCGCGAAGAACGAAGCCATCGCTTCCGACCCGGCGCTGTCCGCCCTGGCCGCTCAGAGCAACTATGCCGTGACCCAGCTGGTCATCGGCGACTTCTGGACTCCCGCCGCTGCGTTCGGCAACGCGATGATCGCCGATCCCACCACGGATCCCCAGCCCCTGCTGGACAAGTGGGTCGCCCAGACCATCGGCCAGTAAGTTTGTTATTCGGAAAAGGCTGCCCGCTGCGGCAGCCTTTTCCGGCATCCGGGAGGCATGCGTATGAAGCGATTTTGGAAGGAATTCGCCGAAGGCGATATCTGGGTCAAAGGCTCGTGCCTGGTCATGGGCCTGGGCTGCATGAAGCGAAAGCAGTTCGTGAAGGGGCTTTTGTATCTGGCGGCCGAGGTCCTTTTTTTCCTGTTCTTCTTCGGGTTTGGCTGGAAATACCTGAGCCATTTCCTGACGCTGGGTGAAAACGCCCAGCTGAAGGTGTGGAACGAGGCAAAGCAGATATACCAGCGCGTGCCCGGCGACAACAGTATGCTGATCCTGCTGTTCAGCGTGCTGACCATCGCCGTTGCGATCCTGTTTATCTGCCTGTGGATCGCCAACCTGAAGAGCGCCTCCCATCTGTACCAGCTGGAGAAGGCGGGCAAACATATCCCCACCCTCAGGGAAGACGCCAACAGCCTGCTGAATGAGCGCTTCCATATCACGCTGCTGTCAGCGCCCATGACCACGCTGCTGCTCTTCACGGTACTGCCGATCATCTTCATGATCCTGATCGCCTTCACCAACTTTGACGCGAATCACCAGCCGCCCGGAAACCTGTTTACCTGGACCGGGCTGCAGAACGTGGCGGACGTTTTCCTGGGCAACGCCACCAAGACCGCCACTTTCCTGGGCATCCTGGGCTGGACGGTGGTGTGGGCCATTTTCGCCACCTTTACCAACTACTTCTTCGGCATGATTCTGGCCATCATCATCAATAACAAGCTGGTGAAGCTCAAGAAGATGTGGCGCACCTGGTTCATGATCCCCATCGCCATCCCGCAGTTCGTGAGCCTGCTGCTGGTATCCCGCGCCTTGGAGCCTTCCGGCGCCATCAACGTGGCGCTGCAGGAGCTGGGCTGGATCAAGACGCCGCTGCCCTTCCTGACGGACGTGACCCTGTCCAGGATCGTGGTCATCGTCGTCAATATGTGGATCGGCATCCCCTACACCATGATGACCTTCTCCGGCGTGCTGATGAACGTGCCGGAAGAGCTGTACGAGAGCGCCGCCATCGACGGCGCCGGGGCGGTGCGCCGCTTTATCAGCATCACGCTGCCCTACATGGTGTTCGTCACCGCTCCTGCCACCATCACCACCTTCGTGGGCAATATCAACAACTTCAACGTGATCTACCTGCTTACCGGCGGCGGCCCCGCCAGCCTGGATTACTACCAGGCGGGCAAGACCGACCTGCTGGTCACCTGGCTGTATAAACTGACGGTGGACCAGCACGACTACGCCCTGGCTTCCACCATCGGCATCTTCATCTTCATGATCGTGTCCATATGCTCCCTGACGGTGTATAACCGCACCGGCGCGGTAAAGAAGGAGGATATGTTCCAATGACGAAAAAGCATGTGAACAAGCGGAAACTCCGCGCCTCCATCGGCCTGCATGCGCTGCTGACCGTGCTCTCCATCCTGTGGATGCTGCCGGTATTCTGGCTGCTGCTCTCCTCTTTCCGCAAGGAGCCGGGCGCCTATACGCCTTATCTGTGGCCGAAGGGCTTTACCTTTGACAACTATACCCGCCTGTTTACCGAGACCAGGCTGTTCAACTTCCCCCGCTGGTTCATGAACACGCTGTTCGTGGCGGTATGCTGCTGTGTGATCACCACGATCCTGACGCTGATGGTGGCTTACGTCTACTCCCGTCTCAGGTTCAAGAGCAGGAAAGCCATCATGAACGTCAGCCTGATCCTGGGCATGTTCCCCGGCTTCATGAGCATGATCGCCATCTATCATTTCATGAAGGCCATTGGCCTGGATCAGACACTGCTGGCCCTGATCCTGGTCTATTCCGGCGGCGCGGCGCTGAACTACTACATCGCCAAGGGCTTCTTCGATACCATTCCAAGGGCCCTGGACGAGGCTGCCACGCTGGACGGTGCCTCCCGGCACACGATCTTCTGGAAGATCATCCTGCCCAACTCCAAGCCGATCGTGGTGAACACCGCCATCAACGCTTTCATCGCGCCCTGGGTGGACTTCATCTTCGTGTCGGTCATCATGAAGGACAACTACAACAACTACACGGTGGCAAAGGGCCTGTACACCATGGTGGACAAGGCCAATATCTACCAGTATTACACGGTGTTCTGCGCCGGGTCGGTGCTGGTGGCTGTTCCCATCGTGCTCTTGTTCACCCGTCTGCAGAAATACTACGTTGCCGGCGTTACGGGCGGCGCGACGAAAGGATAACGCACCATGCAATATGCCGCGGTCCTGCACCGCCCCATGAGCGAATACGCTTTCCCTCTGGACGAAACGCACTTCGTATTCCGCCTGCGCGCCGCCAGGGGCGACCTGAAGCGGGTGACCTTCTTCTATGCCGACCGGGCGGACATGTCGCCGGAACTGACCTTCGCTCCGTGCGCCATGCCGCTGGTGCGGTCCGATATGCTGTACGACTGGTTCGAAGTCACCCTGGAGACCGCCTGGCAGCGGATCGCGTACTACTTCCTGCTGGACGACGGCCGGACGCAGTGCCGTTTCGCTGGGGAATGCTTCGAGAAAATGGACGCGCACATCGAGCGCAGCGAATACTTCCAGTACCCGTTCAATCACCGGGCCGACCTGGCGGCTGTGCCGGACTGGGTCCATGAGGCTGTGATTTACAATATCTTCCCGGACAGCTTTGCAGACGGCAGGGCGCATATCGGCAAAGAAGGGAAGAACGTGACTTACAACGGATTTCCTTCAAGATCCAACTGGGGCGGCACGGTCCGGGGCATTGCGGAAAACCTGGATTATATCCGTGACCTGGGCTTTAACTGCCTTTACCTGAACCCCGTCTTCGCGGCGGAGTCCTACCACAAGTACAACGTGTTGGATTACATGCACATCGATCCCTGCTTCGGCACGGACGCGGACTTCAGGGCGCTGGTGCGCTCCGCCCATGAAAAAGGCATCCGCGTCATCGTGGACGGGGTGTTCAACCATGTGAGCTGGCACCATTTCTCCTTCCAGGATGTGTTAAAAAATGGCAAAGCCTCGCCCTGCTGGGACTGGTTCTACGACCTGCCCGATCCGCTGACCCTGCCCGAAGCGCATGAAGCGCCGGCCTACGCCTGCTTTGCTTACGTGGCCGACATGCCCAAGACCAACACGGCCTGCCCCGCCCTGCGGGAATACTTCTGCGAAGTGGGCAGGCACTGGATCCGGGAGTACGATGTGGACGGCTGGCGGCTGGACGTGGCCAACGAGGTGGACGACGGCTTCCTGCGGGCGTTCCGCCGGGCGGTAAAGCAGGAAAAGGAAGACGCGGTCATCATCGGGGAGATCTGGGAGAATTCGGAGCATTACATGACCGGCGATATGGTGGATGGCGCCATGAACTATGACTTCCGCCGGTTCTGCACCCAGTATTTTGCGGAAAACATCCTGACCGCGCCGGAATTCGACCTGCGGCTCTCCAGCCTGCTGATGCGGTACAAGAAACAGATGCTGCCCGCGCAGCTGAACCTGCTGGACGGGCACGATACCTGCCGTTTCCTGTCGCTGTGCGGGGGAGATGCGGACAAGCTCGAACTGGCGATCCTGTTCCAGATGACCTTCATCGGCATGCCCTGCGTGTTCTACGGCGATGAAAAAGGCATGACGGGCATGACGGAGCCGGAATACCGGATGCCGATGCCCTGGGACGAGATGTCGCCTGTGACGGAAGTCTATCGGAAGCTCATTGCCCTGCGCAGGGCCCATCCGGCCCTGACCCGCGGCGCGTTTGAAACACTGGAGGCCCGGGACATGCTGCTGCGCTATGCCCGGACCGGCCAGGGCGAATGCGTCGAAATCGCCGTCAATCCCGGCAGGGAGCCGGTCGCCTGCGGGGCGGCAGGGGAGATCCTGCTGCAGAAAGGGTATTCCGGGGGCACGCTCCTGCCGAAGGGCTATATCGTGACGATTCACGCCCATGCGTGAAGAACAAAAGAAGCTGATATCATGGCGAATACGATTTATGATCTGGCCAAAGCGGCGGGCGTTTCCATCGCGACGGTCTCCCGCGCGCTGAACGACCACTATGCGGTGTCTGAAAAGACCAAGCAGCGCATCAAGGCGCTGGCGGAGGAAATGGATTACCGCCCCAACGCCCGGGCGCGCAGCTTTGCCCGGAAAAAGAGCGGCATCGTGCTGTTCATGACCGACCTGCATAAGAACGTGGCCTTTGACAATCCCCACATGTTTGAAATCATGACGGGGATCTCCCAGTATCTGGACGAGAAGAATTACAGCCTGCTGCTGAAGCACGCCACGACAAAGGACGCGCCCCAGCTGATCAGGGAACTGATGATCCGGGAACAGGCGGACGGCATCATCATCCACGCGGCCATCCTCAGCAAGGCCCTGGCCGGGGTGCTGAGCCATCTGGCGCTTCCGCACCTGCTGATCGGGCGGCCGGATTTCCCGACCTCCATCTGCTGGATGGACGCGAACCACGAGCAGGCCGGCCAGAAGGCGGCGGCTTATCTGCTGAACAAGGGCTACCGCCGGATGGTGTTTCTGATGGGCGACCGGGAGACGGACAAGATCTCCGCCGCCCGGCGAAACGGGATGCAGCAGGTGTTCGCGGAAGAGGAACTCAGCTTTACGACCCTGTACGGCGACAGCACCTACGAGTCCGGGCTGCGCCTGGCCGAGGAAGCGCTGGATCTGCCGGAACGGCCTGAGATCCTGCTCTGCACCAACAATTATCTGGCTATCGCCTGCCTGCAGGAGATCCGGCACCGCCAGCTCCGGATCCCCGAGGACATTGCCATCATGACCTTCGACAATGATCCCTTCTCGGAACTGGCACAGCCCCAGCTGACGGCCATCGACGCTGATATGTTCGATATGGGCCAGGAGGCGGCGCGGTTCATCCTGCGCAAGATCCGTATGCCTGAGCTGCATACCCAGAGCTACTGCACGATCCCGCGCATCATCGAACGGCAGTCGACATAGTTATTGACATCCCCTTTATTCCGGACTTCGGTCCGGTTTTTTTCGTGGCTGCTTCTCTTGTCATTTCAATGGGTTTCATGTACAATACCGGTGATATGTATCAGCATCGGAAGATGAGGCGCGGAAGCGGCTGATGAAATCCTGTGAGGTCTGCATGAAACGAGTGCTTGCAATCTGGCTGGCGGCGATGATATGCCTGTGCGGCCCGGTCCCGCGGGGATGGGCGGAGGAGCCTGTCCCGGAGGCTGCGGAAGAATATATTCCATTGGAAAACGACGGCCGGGCAGGCGGCGATGAAGCTGCCCCGGTCCCGAACGGCGATAAGCCTGATGGCAATGAACAGGAATTGTCCGGACAGGGGAACGATGCCGATCCGGAGACCGGATCAACGACCGAAGCGCCTGAAACGGACGGGAATCCTGAGTCTGACTGCGCCGAAGACGAAAACGGACGGATAACGGAAGGCGAAAGCGATAATACCGATGAAATAGCATCCGCAGCCGGGAAAATGCCCGAAGAGCCGTACACAGAAGACGGGAACAGCGGCCCGGAGAACACGGAAACACCTGAAGCGGCAGACGATCATGCACCGTCCGGACAGACGGGAGAAGAAGAGACAGAAGACACTGAAGAACCGGAAATCCCGGAAGATGCGGCAGTATCCGAAACCGGCGATATTGAGGACGATCCTCCTGAAGGCGTCACGGAAACCCCGGACGCAGCAGAAGAAGACGGCAAACCGGCGCAGGAGGAAACAGAAAACGATATCATTCCGGATATCACAGATGATATCGCAGATGATGCCAAGATCAATAGTACTGATGATATCCCAGGCGATACCGCGGAAGATACGGAAAACGATATAAAAGACGAAGTTGAGAATGATACTGCTGACGATACCCCGGATGATATCACCGATGGCAGCGCAGGCGATACCGCGGAAGGTACGGAAAACGATATAAAAGACGATGTCGAGAATGATACTGCTGACGATTTCATGGATGATATCACCGATGACAGCACAGATGCTATCACAGATGATACCGGAAACGGTATAAAAGATGAAGCACTGAATGATGCCGCCGGCGATACCGGTAAAGATACCGGAAATGATGCCGCAGACGGTATTGCGGAAGATACCGGGAATGATACAGAAGACGGCATCGCAGATGATGCTGCTGACGACATCATGGATGATATCACAGAAGATATTGAAAACGGTATCACACCTGATACCGGCAGCAAAGAAGGCACTGGAAACGCGCCGCCTCCGCAGCCGGAGGAGGGCGAGCTGGTGCTTGAGATCGAAGACATATCGGAAGTGACTGTATCTGGCGCGGACGGCGGGGATGCGGAAGCACTGCTGCGCGCCTATCTGGAAAAGCTGCTGCAGGAATCCCTGAACCGTCCCGGGATGCTGCGTTCGATCCGTGTGGACGGGCGCCTGGACGAGACGTGTCTGGCCTTGTATCAGCAGCTCAAGCCCAGGATCGAGGCGATCGCGGCAGGCTCCCAGAGCAGCACGGAGCTCAGCGTCAGCTACGAAGACCTGGGCCTACCCACCCGCTTCACGGCGGAAGAACTGGGCATCACCATTGCCGGTCAGCAGGATATCTACGCCGGCGCCGATCTGGTCGCGCAGCAGGTAAAGGTCAATTACGCGCTGGTTCAGCTGGCGCTGCTGGCCAACTGCCCCTACGAACTCTACTGGTACGACAAGAGCACCGGCGCGCGGACCACCGGCACTCCGGCCATGCGGGTCAGGCGCGTCAACGGCGAATACGTGTATGAGATCACGGGCAGTTATAACGTGCGCATGACGGTTTCCGGCGATTACGGCACGGATACTTATCGGGTGGATACTTCCGTGGGGCAGCGGGTGCAGCGCTCGATCGGCACGGCGCAGCAGATCGTGGAAAAATACAAAGACCTGAACGACCTGGAAAAGCTGGAGGCCTACCGGGACGAGATCTGCCGCCTCGCCGCTTATAACGGCAGCGCGGCGGGCGGTGGCCAGCCTTACGGCGACCCGTGGCAGCTGATCTACGTGTTCGACGAGGACAGCGGCACGAACGTGGTCTGCGAGGGCTACGCCAAGGCGTTCCAGTACCTGTGCGACATGACGCGGTTCGACGGCGACGTCAACTGCTATACCGTCACCGGGCGCTTGGAGTGGGGCACCGGCGAGGGCCCGCACATGTGGAATATCGTCACCATGTCCGACGGGCAGAACTACCTGGTGGACCTGACGAACAGCGACAGCGGTACCGTGGGTTCGGACGGCTCCCTGTTCCTGGTCGGCGAAGCGGAGGAGGACGGCGGCGCGCTGATCTTCCGCAACGAAAAGGGGCAGACCGTCCGCTATCAGTACAACGACGACACCGTCAGCCTGTACACGCCTGAGGAGCTGACGCTGTCCGGCAAAAAATACGAGCCGAAGTGCCACCTGGACCTGTATCCCTACCATACCCTCGTGGAATATCCGCGGATCGCGCCGACCTGTGAGGAGGACGGCCGGAAGGCGTACTGGTACTGCCGCCAGGACGGGCGGCTGTTCACGGACGCCCATGGCACGTCGGAACTGGCGGAGGACGAGCTGGGGATCCCCGCGCCCGGCCACCGGCTGGAAAAGGTGCCCGCGCGGGCGGCGACTTACGCCGCGGAGGGCCGGATCGCACACTGGCGCTGCGCAGTATGCGGGAAACTGTTCGCGGACGCGGCCGGGCAGATGGGGCAGACGGCGGGAGAAACCGTCGTCCCCAAAAAGGTGAGAAAGATCGCGCCGGTTCAGGAAGCGTCCGCGGTAACGGACAGCCTGAATGCATTGGCCGGCTGGCGCATCGCGCGGATTGCGGAATTGCTGACGGAAAGCGAGCTGGCGCGGTTCCATCGGCTTTCCCTGACCGGGCAGCTGTCCGTGCTGGCGGCGGTGCTGAGCGGGGACGCCCGCGCCGCGGGGAAAGAAGGAGCGGCTATTCTGCGGGAAATAGCAAATGATCCTGCCCGCGCCGCGGCTTTCCGCGCCGTTTATCCGGCTGCGGCTGCCGGCTCCGGGCAGGCTTACCGGGTGGAGCTGGTGAACACCGCGAACGGGGGGCGGCGGACCGTCCTGATCACCGTGGACGGAAACGGGGTTTTCACGGTCGGCCGGCCGTAAGCACTTATTCTTGAAAACCCCTCTGTTTCGGGGTATAATAGGAACACTTCATGGACAGGGGGTCGTGCCTGACATGGCGACGTTTGCCGAACAACTGCTTGCCGCGCGGAAAGCCGCCGGCATGACACAGCAGCAGCTCGCCGACGCGGTGCACGTGACACGCGCGGCGATATCGCACTGGGAAACGGGACGCACGATCCCTGATTTCGATGTGATCCGGCAGCTTGAACAGGCGCTGGCCTGCTCCTTTACGCATTCCGGCGGCACGGCCGGGGAGGAATGCGCGTCCGATCCTGCCGGGGAACAGGCCCGGTCCGCGCCGGCGCAGAAAGATGTCCGGAAACGGCTCCTCATTGCCGCGGCCTGCGTGCTCCTCGCGGCGCTCATCTGCTTTGCGGTCATCGGCATACGGGCGCTGACGAACCCTGCCCCGGATGCCAGGGAATACGCCTCCGACACGGGCGACGGCACACGCTACCGGATGGCTGATTTTCAGGCCGTCACGCCCAATACTGCCGGCCGGGCGTATCTGACCGTGGACAGCGGGACGAGTACGACGCGCGGCGATAACGCCTCGTTCTGGATGTACACCTTCACCCTGCGCGAGGACAACGGCGTGGCATACCATATCGACCGGATGGAGAACATCTGGTTCAAGACAGAAAGCGCCCATCCCTTCATCTTCATGGCGGACGATCTGCAGCAGGCGGGCTACAGTCCGGATATCCCTGCCCGCGGGCAGTTCTCCTTCGACGGCGGGTTTCCGCTGGATCAGCCTGACATGGTGGGCGTCGGCCTGCGGGTATACGGGCATGACGAGAACGGCGCGGAAAGCTGCTTTACCGGCTACATTCCGTTCCCCAAGCCCTGACCGGCAGCCGCAGCACGGCGGTAATACAATTGTATCGCGGATGATACATCCTGTATCGTGACAAATCGGTCGCGATACAGTATTTTATATTGGGGGTTTATTGGGTTATCCCTAAAAAAGGAGGACGTGAACGATGATGAAACGCTTATGGATCCTGTTGGCAGTACTGACGCTGATCGTTGGATCGGCTGCCGCGCTGGGCGAAGGAGCATCCGGGGATTACGCGCAGGCGTACCAGAGCGCGATCGATCTGATGGCGGAGGGCAGATACACTGAGGCCGCGGCGGGCTTCCGCGCCCTGCAGTCCTATGCCGAAGCGCCGCGCTACGCGATGTACTGCGAAGCGGTCAACGCCGGTGAAAACGGATACTACGGGGATGCCGTACGGAATTTCAACAGTCTGACCGGCTTCCTGGACAGTTCCATCCGTGCGTCCTATTACGCGGCGCTCGCCTGTGAGACTGTCGAGGAATACGAGGAAGCCGGAAAGCTGCTGCAGGGTATTTCCATGTACCGGGACAGCACCAGGCGGCTCATGACCTATCCGGGCAAGATCAAGGCGCGCGACTACCGCCTGGCGGATGAGGCGGAACAGGCCGGACAGCTGGAAACCGCCCTGTCGATGTTTAAGAAGCTGAGCGGCTATAAGGACAGCGCCGCCCGTGCCGATGCCGTGCAGGAGAAGATCCATCTGCGGGATTATCAGGCCGCCTGCAGCCTGGAGAATGAAAATAAGCTGGAGGAGGCGCTGAAGGCCTTCATTGCCCTGGGCGAATACGGCGACAGCATGGTCCGCGCCGCAGTGGTGCAGGAAAAGATCAACGCCCGGGATTATCAGCAGGCCCTCGATTGGGAGGCGGGGGATGAACTTGAAAAGGCCTATGACGCCTTTGTCGCTTTGGGTGACTACAAGGACAGCGCGGATCATGTGGCGAAGCTGGAAAACGAGGTCAATTACCGGCGGGGGATGCAGCTGATTGCTAATGCGAAGGATAATACACGCAACCCTAATGCTCCTTACAAATCAGCATATGATATTTTTACCGCGCTTGGTGATTATAAAGACAGCGCCAGGAAAGCATATGATCTTGGTCTGACGGGCTTTGCAACGTTTAAATATCTGGATGAAACCACTGCAGCGTTTCAATTCCATGATCAGTATGGACTGATCAATTTTACTACCAACACGATCACACGGCCAACGTGGAACAGTGTCGGGTATCGGGCGGAAAATTGTATCGTTGTTTCCGATAAAAATGGATTTGGACTGGCTGATGCGGATGGCAATATAATATCGGAATGCCAGTGGAAAGAGATTACAGGTATAGAAGATGGCTTGTTGATTGCGAGAAAGGAGATCGTACGAGAAGACCGCTACGCCTCGTATTACAAACATAGTTTTGCACTTCTCAGTATGGATGGGCGTATATTGCTCACTGACTGCCGTGCTATTGGGAGCAGTTATTTTACAGGTGAAGAATCAAGGTGGAGTAATGACAATTATAAAATATATCCGCCCAAGCTCTATGATGGCTCGATGCGTGTGCAGAATAAGAATGGTCTTTGGGGCTTTGTTACTGCGGAAGGACAGATGGTGATCCCGTGCATTTATAAGGCTGCGCATGAGTTTGCCAATGGAGTTGCCGCGGTCAAAGACGGTTCAAAATGGGGTTATATCGATACGACCGGCGCTTATGTGATTCAGCCGCAGTATTCTGACGCCCAGGATTTCAACGCTTATGGCCTGGCTGAGGTGCAGAGCGGTTCGCAGTGGAATGTGATCGACCGTAACAATACGCTGGTGTACTTTGAAGGAAACCAGCAGAACGAACTTACAACTTCGCCGCAATTCCCATCAATGGCTAATCCGGCGACCTAAGCTATTGTCACTTCTGAAGAAAACAAGCAGTTATCTACAGAAGAAATAATTCACGCAGAATTCGGAATGAGCGCGAAAGAATACTCTAAGAAAGAATGCGATGGGAACATCCATATGCTCATTGAAGAGCTTGGTTAGTGATGGTAATACCAACAGTTGAGCAGTGGAAGATAACTGAGGATATGTCCTATATCTCTAAGCATAATAATCAATATCAAGGAAGGTGTATCATGAAACGATTCGGATGGATAGCGTGTCTGCTGATCTTCTGCCTGGCAGCGGCGTGCGCCGTGGCCGCGGCCGAGGTCGGGGATGTGTACGAGTTTGAATTTGCCTACGGCGATGAAGCTTTTGACCGGCACATGGCGGAAGAAAAGAACGAGTTCGAATTTGACGGCCATACATACAGCTTTGATCTGGACTGGGGCGATTTCAAAACCGCGTTCATGCTTTACGGCGGCAACACGCACGGTGTACTGGAGTTTGAGGTGCCGGAAAAGAAGTTTTCGCCGGAGGACGATGGCCAGAGGCTGCTGCTGGGCACTTATACATTCCGGGTCAGGCGCAAGACGACGCTTTACCGCTTCGAGGGCAACCGTGTCAGCGGCGAGTTTGTCCTGACGGACATTGCCAAGCTGGCCGATTCCTTTGAGGAAGAGGTGTACCTGGAGCGCGACGAACGCGGCAAGCCTTACATCATCGATCAGCTCTACCTGTTCCAGGAGGGGTCCGGGAGTTCGGCGAAGTACTATGCCTGCAGCCTGTTTATCGGTTACGAGGGCATCGTTTGCAAGCATAAACCGGCGGAAACGATTCTGGCGGAACACGGGTTCATGGCCCCGCTGACACCCGCCCCGACGGCTGTTCCGACAGCCGAACCGACACCGGAACCCACGGCGGAGCCCACGGCGGTGCCGACTGCTGTTCCGACACCTGTTCCGACAGCCGAGCCGACAGCGGAACCCACACCGGAGCCCACGCCCGTGCCGACCGCTGTTCCGACGCCTGTTCCGACAGCCGAGCCGACACCGGAGCCCACGGCGGTGCCCACACCCGTGCCGACCGCTGTCCCGACACCGGTTCCGACGGCAGAACCGACAGCGGAACCCACAGCGGAGCCCACGCCCGTGCCGACCGCTGTCCTGACGCCGGTTCCGACTGCCGTTCCGACACCGGAACCCACAGCGGAGCCCACGCCTATGCCGACCGCTGTTCCGACACCAGTCCCGACGGCAGAACCGACGCCGGAACCCACAGCGGAGCCCACGCCCGTGCCGACCGCTATCCCGACGCCGGTTCCGACTGCTGAACCCACAGCAGAGCCTGTGCCGGAACCGACGGAGGTTGAAGGCGATGACAAAATGAAGGACTTCGTGTTCAGCAGCGGCCTGCGGTTTGATATGCCCAAAGAGAAAGTCTGTGAAACGGAAAAGGCCGCGGGCAAAGAACTGGTCTGGAATGAAAACCATTATGAATGGCGGGGGACCGTTGAGGACCAGGAAAACACGAATCTGAATTACTGGTTTGACGGCGGCAAGCTCGACAGCCTGATGTATGTGTTCGGGAACCCGGACGGTTATGACGCGCTGAATCAAAAGCTGACCGCCTGGTTCGGTACGCCGCTGTATACCGAAACGAGCGGAAAGCAGCTCGGCTACTGGCTGAACGACAGTTTCCTGCCGTGCCGGCAGATGTATGCGGACGGCGTGGTCGGGGATATGTTCGGCGAAAAGACCTATGCCAACGCCAGATACGCTCAATGGCTGATCAGGGACGGCGCCGATGCCTCCGTCATGGTGGCGCACTGGACCTATGAGCGGTCCTATGCCGGCGGTACGGGGTCAAACGGCCTGCTGACAGAGCACTGCGTCTCTTTTGAATCCCAGAGCGCGTACGAAACGAAATGGATCCTGGACGCGGCTGAAAAACAGCAGGAAACCGTCGTGCTAAGGAATCCCCGGCCCGCGTTTTATGGTTCCGGGACCGAACAGGCCGAACCGGCAGTGCCGGACGTGACGGCTGCGCCTGTTCAGACGCCTGAACCGACGCCGGAATTGACCGCCGCGCCGACGGCGGCCCCGACGGCTGAACCCACGGCAGCGCCTACCCCTGAATCGACGGCGACGCCAACGCCCGTACCAACGGCGGCCCCGACGCCGGAACCGACTCCTGTGCCTACGGCAACGCCGTCGCCTGTCCCCACGGCTATACCGACCGCAGCGCCGACCGCTGTTCCGACGGCAGCTCCCACGCCTGCGCCGACGGAAGCGCCCAGGCCGCTGACGGCAGAGGAGACAGCGGAGGGCATCTTCCACCGGCTGGCGGACCTGTATGACCAGGAGCTGAAGCACCTGAACGAATACAGGATCGTCCTGAAACTGTATCAGGACAACGCGGCACAGGACGGCGGACAGCCGGAGCAGATCGCCGACTGGTTCCTGTGGGATTACGTGCTGGGTTCCTTTGACCACAGCATGGCCTATGCCCGCATGCTGAAGCTGTACGGTGTAAACGGCGACGACTATGAAAGCGTGACCGCCGCGCTCCAGCAGCTTTACGCTTATTACCTCACAGCAGGCGACCCGCTGACAGCTTACCTGGCCATCGAGAAGCTGACCTATCGGAACGGCAGGCTCCCGGAGGAATGGGAAATCATCCGCGCAAGCCTGGCGGAACTGCAGGAAAATCATCCGGATTACGCCCGGCTCGCCGATTTACAGGAATTCTGCGAAACTGCCGGGCAGCTGCTGGTTGCCGAAGGCAGCGATCAGGACCCGGAGCGCATCGCCGCTGTGCTGGAGGAATTCCGGGACAAGAAGAAGGTGCTGACGGCAAAGTGGTCCGAGGTCTTCCTCTGGGAAGGCAGCGCCGAGATCAGCCACGCGCCCCTGCGGGATGCCGCAGCGCAGGCCGTCCTCGGCAATGCGCCGTAAGGGAACCGATCCTGATAAGTCCTCATGGCGTCACATTGCTCCCTCTCCATTCTCCGGAGAGGGGGTTTTGTTTCCGGGCATTTTATCAAAAATCATATATAGTGGGAAAGCACCGATTGGGGGAGACGATGTAGCGGCGGCCCCTGGGCCGCCAAAACCGAAACATTGTGAGACAAGAAGCGTGTATTACGGATCGTGTTCGTTATTG
>JBGUIY010000087.1:0-2025 GCA_045113475.1 Christensenellales bacterium
AAAAGTACGAAGACCAGGTACGTACCTTCTGTATGAACCCGCGCGGCATCGTTGTGAACGAAAACACAAACGGCATCGTTACTGTCAACGGGCACAGCTTTGAGGACGAAAGCAAAAAGACCGAGAATACCAATTTTGCTCTGCTGATGTCCAAGCATTTCTCCGAGCCGTTCAGGGATTCCAACGGTTACGGCGAAAGCATCGTGCGTCTATCCAACATGCTCGGCGGCGGCGCCATGGTGCAGCGCTTTGGCGATCTGGAACGAGGTAGGCGATCGACGCCCAGGCGCATCGAAGAAGGGACCGTTCGTCCTACGCTGGCCGCTACGCCGGGGGATCTCAGCCTGGTGCTGCCCAAGCGCATTCTGGACGGCATCGTGGAGATGATATACGCTCTGGACAAGATCGCTCCGGGCACGGCAAACGACGATACGCTCCTGTACGGTGTCGAAGTGAAATTCTACAATATGCAGGTCAGGCTGAACGAGCACCTCGAATCCTGCTGCCCGGGACTGTATGTGATTGGTGACGGGAGCGGCGTTACGCATTCCCTCTCCCACGCGTCCGCAAGCGGCGTATATGTCGCAAGACAGATCGCCGAAAATGAGCCATAACATCGATTTTCATTATTAGGAGGAGTAAAAATGATTTGGTATGTAAACGCGAACGCCTTCCGGGACGGTGACGGAACCCCCGGGCGCCCATTCCGCTGGATCAACGATGCCGCTCAGAAAGCGCGCCCGGGCGACGAAGTCGTCGTAGCCCCCGGCATCTATCGTGAGCATGTCATTCCGCGTTATGCAGGTCTGGAAGATGCCCGTATCACATACCGTTCCGAGATTCCCGGCGGCGCAGTGATCACCGGCGCGGAAGCCGTGACAGGCTGGGAGCATCTGCGTGGAAACCTGTGGACAGCCCGGGTCCCCAACAGCCTGTTCGGCGATTATAATCCTTACCGGACATTCGTGTGCGGCGACTGGTATTTTGCCCCGACTGTCCGCCATACAGGGTCAGTATACCTGAATGAACGGACGCTCTTCGAAACGGTCACGCTGGAGGAGTGCGAACTTGGCGAAGTATCCCCCACTGCCTGGATCCCGGAAGATTCCCGGTATAAGTGGTATACGGAACAGGACGGCGACGAGACGGTGCTCTACGCCAATTTTCAGGGTTTTGATCCCAACAAGGAGTGCGTGGAGATCAATGTCCGCCGCAACTGCTTCATGCCCGCAGAAAACGGAATCAACTATATTACGGTCAGCGGATTCAGACTCTGCCGCGCGGCGACAACCTGGGCGCCTCCCGCAGCCTATCAGGACGGTCTGATCGGACCTCATTGGGCGAAGGGCTGGATCATCGAAGACTGCGAAGTATTCGACAGCAAATGCTGCGGCATTTCCCTGGGGAAATACCGCGATCCGGAAAACGACATGTATTTCTATACGAAACACGTCAAGAGCCCCACCCAGATGGAACGCGACGCGGTATGCCGCGGCCAGTACCACGGCTGGCTGAAGGAAAACATCGGGCATCATATCATCCGCCGCTGCCATATCCATCACTGCCAGCAGACCGGTATCGTCGGCCGTATGGGCGGCGTATTTTCCACGATCGAGGACTGCCATATCCACGATATCTGCAATACGCAGCAGCTGGGCGGCGCTGAAACCGCGGGAATCAAACTGCATGCCGCGATCGACGTGACGATCCGCCGGAACCATATCCATCATTGCATCATTGGCGTGTGGTGTGACTGGCAGGCTCAGGGGACCCGCATTTCACAGAACCTGCTGCACGACAACATGCGACCCGAGGGTGTGGAGCACGCCGATGGCTCCATGTTCTCTTCGGACGTATTCATTGAAGTCAGTCATGGCCCTACCCTGATCGACAATAACGTGCTCCTGTCCAGGCAGTCGATCACCATTCCCAGCGATGGCCTGGCGGTGATTCATAACCTGGTAGCAGGCGGATTCGGTCTGATCAATTCCGGTGTGGACAGCGTCGTAAATGGACAGCGTGAGC
>JBGUIY010000088.1:0-13063 GCA_045113475.1 Christensenellales bacterium
AGTGAGACGTAGCAGCGCTACGTCGATCGGAATGAGGCAAAATCAGAACGGATTAGACATGTGCCAAATATACCGCCGAATTAATCAGTGGTTCCTTAGTGCACGTTCCATATCCCGCTTGGCAGTACGCTCCGCCATCGCGTCGCGCTTGTCGTGCAGATGCTTGCCGACGCATACGCCCAGGGAAAGCTTCATCCGGCCGTTTTTCAGGTAAACGCTGAGCGGAACCAGCGTATACCCCTGTTTCTGCACCTGCTGCGCGAGTTTGCGGATCTCATTCTTGTGCAGCAGCAGCCGCTTCGGGCGCAGCGGGTCAGTATTGAAATAGCTGCCGTGGTCGTAAGGGCTGATATGCATACCCTCGACCAGCATCTCACCGTCTTTGACGTGGGCAAAGCTCTCCTTCAAATTGACCTTTCCCTGGCGCATTGATTTGACTTCCGTGCCTCTGAGCTCGATGCCGCATTCGTACGTCTCTTCGATGAAATAATCATGGCGCGCTTTTCTGTTTTCCGCAACCGGCTTTACGCCCTGTTTTTTAGCCAATGCAAAACCTCCCTTTCTGTGGTATTATATCATTGGCAGATGCAATTTGCAACTGTTGAATTCGTTCATTTGACATCTTATGGGAGGCGGAGCCATGCGTCTGGATTATCTCGTTGCCGAAAGCGATCGTCAGCGCCGCGCCGGACGTATCGCAGCGGAGAAGTTCTCTCTGTCCCAGCGCGACCTCACATATTTGAAACAGACGAACGGCCTGCTTGCCGACGGCAGGCCCATCCGGCAGATCGACCGTGTGAATGCCGGAGTCCTGCTCTCCGCGATCCTTCCCGACGGCAAGATGCCGGAGTCAGTTTTTGACGATTATCTTATCTATGCAGACGAAGCCATTCAGGTCATCGACAAGCCAGCCGGGCTGCCCACGATGGCTTCATCCGTCGCCGGCGGCCGTTCCCTGGAGTCAATCTGTACGGAGATTTACGGAAGCTTCCGGCCCGTCAATCGACTGGACAAGGGCACCGGCGGTCTGATGGTCTGCGCGACAACGGGCCATTTTCAGCATATTCTGAGCACGCAGCTGCATACCGACCGTTTTATCAGGGAATATATTGCCGTCGTAGAAGGAACGGTCACCCCGCAGACAGGTCTGATCGACCTGCCGATCGGACACTCCAACAGGTCGGTCAATCTGCGTCAGATCGACCCTGCGGGCAAGCCCGCTCAGACTTACTATTATACGCTCTCGCATGGCAGCGGCCGCAGCATGCTCCGGCTGAGACTCATCACCGGGCGCACACACCAGATCCGCGTTCATCTGGCAGCCATCGGCCATCCGATTTGCGGCGACTACCTGTACGGGTCTGCACTGGACAGTTTTCCCGGTTCTTTCGCCCTGCACAGCACTTATCTCTTTTTGCGGCACCCGCTGACCGGCGAAACGCTCTTTTTCAGGAGTCCTCCGCTAGCAAGCTTTCAGGCACTGCTGCGTCCGTGACCGGCTTGTGACAGCGTGAGCATTATATCAACAAATAACTCCTTTTCCGGTGATTGTCAGAATGCATGGGAAATGATATAATCATACTCAAAACAACAGGAGGCGCGCATTATGGAACTTGCTAAGCTGGATACTGAAAAAAGAAACGAAAGAACCATGCATATCGATACCCTTTCCACGCTGGACATGGTCACTGTGATCAACGAGGAGGATCACCGCTGCGCCGAGGCTGTCAGGGCAGTGCTTCCCGAGATCGCCAGATCCATCGATGTGATCTATGCCCAGCTCCGTAAGGGCGGCCGCCTGTTTTACTGCGGCGCCGGCACCTCCGGCCGACTGGGCGTACTGGACGCTGCCGAGTGTCCGCCGACCTACGGCGTCGATCCCGGACTGGTGGTCGCGCTGATCGCCGGCGGCGAATCGGCTTTCATACGCGCCATCGAAGGCGCCGAAGACAACCGCCAGCTGGGCGCGGACGACCTGAAGACCCATAACTTTTCCGCAAACGACGCGCTGGTCGGGATCGCTGCCAGCGGCCGCACGCCGTATGTCATCGGCGCGATGGACTACGCGCGTTCTGTCGGCGCGCCGGTCATGGCGCTGACCTGCTGCTCCAACAGCGAAATGTCGGGGCACGCCGACATTACGATGGCCCCCATTCCCGGGCCCGAGGTCGTGACCGGCTCTTCCCGCATGAAAAGCGGCACCTGCCAGAAGCTCGTGCTCAACCTTCTGTCCACCTGCGTCATGATCAAGATGGGCAAAGTCTACGGCAATCTGATGGTCGACGTGAAAGCGACCAATGAAAAGCTGGTCCACCGCGCCGTTTCCATCGTGCGCAGCGCCGCCGGCGCGGACGAGAACGAAGCCCGTCAGGCGCTCGACCAGTGCGGCTGGTCCTGCAAGACTGCCATCGTCATGCTGCTCCTGAAGCTGGACGCGAACGCAGCGGCTGAGGCGCTCAGGAAGGCGGACGGACGTATTGCAGCGGCTGTCAGCGCTGCCGGGGAGGCATAACTATGTATTACTGCGGCTTGGACGGCGGGGGCACCAAGACAGCGCTCTGCGCCATCGACACGGAAGGCGGTGTGATCGGCGAAACCGTTTTGGGCCCCATGAACCTGAACGGAGCCAAGCGTGAAACGGTACAGCAGACCGTGATGGACGCACTGGATTACATGGCTCACAGCCTGCCTGGCGGTTCGGACGCCTGCGGCGGGCTGACCATCGGCATGGCGGGCGCGAGCAATCAGACTCTGGTATGTTTCATGCAGGAAGCATTCCGTGAGTACAGCGAACGCGGCATTTTGCAGCTGGTCGGCGATCAGGAGATCGCCCTGAACGGCGCCATTCAGGGAAAAGGCGCCGTACTGGTGGCCGGTACCGGTTCGGTGTGCTGCGGACGCGACGAAAACGGGCGCATCTACCGTTCCGGAGGCTACGGGTATCTGATCGACGACGTCGGCAGCGGATATGCCATTGGGCGCGACATCCTCACAGCTGTCGTGCGCGCATGGGACGGCAGAATGGAAGCCACCTGCCTGACAGAAGCGGTTTTCCGTCAGCTCAGCATCCACGGCATCAGCGAACTGATCACCTGGCTTTATGCTCCCACTACAGGAAAAAAGGAGGTCGCCGCGCTGGCGCCCCTCCTGGTTCCCGCTCTGGAAATAAACGATCCTGCCGCCGTACGTATCGCTGAAAGCGCTGCGGCCGATCTGGCAGAGCTTGTATTTGCACTGTGGCGCACTTCCGGTCTCTCCGGCGGTGAACTGGCGCTGACCGGCGGCGTCCTCACGCATTATCCGCTCATCGCTTCCCGGCTGACCGGAATCATCCTGGGGCAGCTGCCGGACATCGATATCCACGCGCCATACCATACGCCGGCTTACGGCGCGGCCATGATGGCCATGGCCAACGTCGGCCGACCGGCCGCTTTATAAAGCGCCGTTCAGCGCCCCTGCCAGTGAAAACGCCATTTCATGGAGGGCGTACCTGAATTCATTCATATTGTGTCCGGAGGGCTGTTCATAGTACAGCCTGTTGGTCATGGCGACGGCGCCGATATCATACTCCGTTGAGAAATAGATGCTGGTACCGGTAAAGCCTTTATGCCCGCAGCCGTGGGGATAAACCGTCCCTGTTTCAAAACCCAGGCCACGTCCCGGACTGATGCTCTGCTCCTTCTGCGCCTCGCGGAATATCGCTTTCTCTGTTCGCATGTATGCCTGGCACAGCTTCTGATATGCCCCGGCTGTGGCAAAGATGCCCGCGTGTCCGCTGACGCCGCCGAAATAATAATACGAATTGCCGTCATTCACCGTTCCGGTCACAGGCGTGTTCCTCGGACGCCAGTGGTCAAAGCGCAGCCCTCGCTCCGCGCACATTCCTTCCTCAATCGCGTTGTCGAAACAGGACGGAATAATCGAAGCGCGCCGGCTTTCCGGCGGGAGGTACATCATCTCGTCCCGGATCCCCAGAGAGCCTGTCACGTATTCGTCCAGGCATTCAGGCAGGCTCTTCCTGCACTTGCTTTCCAGCAGCTTCCCCAGCAGGATAAAGTTGAGATCCGAATAAACCATGCCTTCACTCGGCAACTGATTCCTGACCGCCGATTTCAGCGCGAGCCAGAAATCCTCTCCCTGCCAGGTATAAAACGGATACCAGGCAGGCAGCGTTGACGTATGGGTCAGCATTTTCCGGACCGTGATCCCGCTGAAACGTTCCCGGTACCAGGGATCGTTTTCCATTTCCAGGAACTGCTTGACAATCAGGTCGTCCAGTCCCAGCCTGCCTTCGTCGATCAGGCTGAGGATGCCGGTGGTCGTCGCGATCTTGGTCAGCGAAGCGACGTCGAACAGCGAATCGTCCCCGGCTTCTCCCACGCTGACCGCCGCCAGCGTTTCCGTGCCGGTGAAAATCCGGATCGACGCGGACGGGAAATAGCCTGCTTCCCGGTACCGGTTCGCCAGATCAGTCAAAGCCGCCTGAAAGATCATGGATTCATTCACGATTCTTCTCCCGTCATCCTTCATTCATGCAGATATTCGTAAACAGCTATACTTCACACAATACAGCCGCGGGAAGCGTTAGAGACGGATCTCTCCGTCTGCCTCAGGCAGATCCGTATACTTCTCCAGCGTTTCTTTGATCACTGTATCTAAAAATACTTCGGTCTGTTTCTGCGCCATGCCCGTATATGCCGCCGGATCAAGCTGCTGCCTGATTTCTTCTCCGGTCATCGGGAAATCCGGATCGGCTGCCAAACGGTCCAGCAGGTCGCATTCAGCGCCCTCCTGCTTGACCCTGCGGCCGGCAGCCATGGCCGCCACGCGGATCTTTTCGTGGAGCAGCTGGCGGTTCCCGCCCCGTTCCACCGCCTGCATCAGCAGGTTCTCGGAAGCCATGAAGGGCATTTCCGCCCGCAGATGGCGGTCGATCACCTTTGGATTCACCGTCAGGTTCGACGTAACGTTCTCATACAGCATCAGCAGACCGTCCGCGCACAGGAAACCGTCTGCCATGCTCAGGCGCCTGTTCGCGCTGTCGTCCAGGCTGCGCTCCAGCCACTGCTCCGCCGCTGTCGTGAGCGCGTTCTGTGCGTTGCCGATCAGGTAGCGGGCCAGGCCCGTCATGCGCTCGGCACGCATGGGATTTCGTTTGTACGGCATGGCCGAAGAGCCGACCTGGGAGGTTTCAAAGGGCTCCTCGATCTCTTTTTCATGCTGGAGCAGCCTCAGGTCGGTAGCGAATTTCTGCGCAGAAGCGCCGATCTGCGCCAGGGCGTTCAGCATCCACGCGTCCTGTTTGCGGGAGTAGGTCTGCCCGGACACGGCCGCCGCCTCACGAAAGCCCATGGCCGAAACGATCCGGCGGTCAAGTTCGAATACCTTTTCCTCGTCGCCGTGAAACAGCTCAAGAAAGCTGGCCTGCGTGCCTGTGGTGCCCTTGCACCCCAGCGGCCGCAGATGCTCCGCCACAAATTCCAGTTCCTCAAGATCGTATACGAGTTCCTGCATCCACAGGGTCGCCCGCTTGCCCACCGTCGTGGGCTGGGCAGGCTGAAAATGCGTGTACGCCAGCGTGGGCAGCGCGGCATACTTTCGCGCGAAATCACCCAGGTTCCTGAGTATGCGTACCAGCCTGCCCTGCAGCAGCCTGATGGCATCGCGATAGATCATCATATCGCTGTTATCGCCCACATAGCAGCTGGTAGCGCCCAGATGTATGATCGGCGCCGCCTGCGGGCACGCGTCGGCATAGGCCTTGATGTGCGCCATCACGTCGTGCCTGACGGCCTGTTCGTAGCGGTGGCAGCTTTCCAGGTCGATATCCGTCTCATGGGCTTTGAGTTCGTCCACCTGTTCCTGCGTCACCGGCAGGCCAAGGTCGTGCTCCGTCTGTGCGAGAATGATCCAAAGCCGTCTCCACAGCCGGGAACGGTGCGCTTCTGAGAAAAGCTCCTGCATATCCCGGCTCGCATAGCGCTGTGAAAACGGAGAAACATAATTTTCAGACGACATTCCGCCACCTCCCGTTTTGATCCGTTCCATCGTATCACAAAAACGCCCGAAAAACAATCCCGCCGGGAAGCTCGAAAAAAGTAAAACCTTCCAATTATCTCTTGTTTTTTAGCGCTCTGTCAGATATAATTGTAAAGTCGCTGATTTATGCCCATTCCGGGCTGACGGCCCTGGTCAGAAGGAGCTTAAATCCACTGGTTCCGCCGGGCTGCAGCGCAGTTGATCCAATGACTTTATTATCCGGGAGATGTCTGCCATGTTTGGAAAACTGATGAACGGTTACTTCTACGGCAAAAGCGGAAAGGGCGATTTTACGCCCGACGACCTGCCCAAGAACAGATGGGAGCTGTTCTGGGCCATGCTTCGGGTGCGGTTTTCGGCCCTGTCGCGCCTGAACCTGATGACGATCATCGCGTTCCTGCCTTATCTGCTCATTATCCTGATCAATGTGCTGAACATGCTGACGAGCCTGAACAACGCGCTTGCCTATCAGGAAGCGGTTTTATCCGGCGCCGAGATCACCGAAGAAGCATTTTCTCCCGCCATCGTGGAGGTATATCAGAAGTATACGGCAGACAATGTGTTCCAGCTGGGCAAATATACCCAGGACCTTACCCAGGCCTGCCTGTGGAGCGTCGTCCTGTTCCTGATCCCGGCCATCCTGGTCACCGGGCCGGTGGAAGCCGGCATCGCCTACGTATGCCGGAACTGGGCGCGTGACGAGCACGCTTTCATCTGGGGCGATTTCAAGGACGCCGTGAAGGACAACTGGAAGCAGGGACTCGGCATTTCCGCGATCACTTCCGTGATGCCGGTCATTATGTTCGTGTGCTACAACTTTTACAGCGAAATGAGCAAAGAGAGCGTCGTTTACATGGTTCCCCAGATGCTGGTGCTGCTGATCGGGTTCATCTGGTGGCTCGGCCTCGTCTTCTTCTATCCGCTCATGGTGAGCTATAAGATGACCTTCGGCCAGCTCATCAAGAACGGCCTGATGCTCGGCGTCGGCCGCCTTCCCCAGGCTCTGGGCTTCAGGCTGCTCTGCCTGGTTCCCGTCCTGATCTGCGCTTTTCTGCTCTTCTTTACCGGTATCGGCATGTACGGTATACTGGTGATCTGCGTGTACTATCTGATCTGCGGTATCACTCTGACCCGTTTCGTTTACGCCAGCTTCACCAACGCCGTATTCGACCGCTTTATCAACAGCAAGATCGAAGGCGTGAAGATCAACCGCGGCCTTTCCGAGGAATCCGACGACGATGACGAGGAACCCGAAGCCGAAAAGCAGGACGAATAAGCAGCAGTTCCGCGAAGGAAGCAGTTATGTATACAGATTTTGCTTATGCTTACGACCGATTGATGAATGACGTCCCCTATGAGGCATGGGCCCGGTATTACGCCGGGCTCCTTGAACTTTACAGTATCCGCCCCGGTGCGCGCTGCGTGGAATGCGCCTGCGGCACGGGCAGCCTGACGATCCCGCTGGCGAAGCTCGGATTCAGCATGACCGGCATGGACTTAAGCGCCGAGATGCTGAACCTGGCGCAGCAGAAGGCCCGGGAGCAGGGCATGCTGATCCCCTTTGTCCGGCAGGATATGCGCAAGCTTGCCGTACAGCGGCCTGTGGACGCGGTGCTGGCCACCTGCGACGGTCCGAACTACCTGACGGGCAGCGACGACCTGCTGAGCTTTTTCAAACAGGCGCATGCCGCGCTGAAGCCCGGCGGCGTGCTGGCATTCGACGTTTCCACGCCCTACAAGCTGGCCTCCAGGCTCGGAGACCGGATCTTTACCTCCAGCGAAAACGATATGGTGTACGTATGGCAGGGGCAGTACAGTGAAAAGCACCATATCCTCGATATCCATCTCGACATCTTTGCCGAAACAGAAGGCGGCCTGTACCGGCGGATCCGCGAGGATCAGCGCCAGCGCGCATACAGCGATAAAGAGCTCTCTGAGCTGCTCGTCAGCGCTGGATTCACGGACATCCGGCTTTTCGGCGACCGCACGATGGCAGAACCGGCCCCCAACAGTCTGCGCTGGCATATCACAGCGCAAAAGGAGTAAACAATTTTATGGAACCTGTTTTCAACGATGAAATGCTGCATATAACGCTGGCCGGCGGACAGGCCAGGGCGCTGCTGTGCCGCACGACGCAGCTTTCCGCGGAAGCGGCGCGCATCCACCACCCCTCCAATACCGCCTGCGCAGCGATGTCAAGGCTGATGAGCGGCACGCTCATGCTCTCCGCGGTCATGAAGAATCCCACCGATTCGGTCACCGTCACCGTCGCGGGGAACGGCCCTATCGGAAAAATGACGGCTGTCGGCATGCAGAACGCCGTCAAAGTGACCGCCGAATATCCCCAGGAGGACGTGCCGCTGCGCGCCGACGGGCATCTGGACGTCGGCGGCCTGGTCGGCCGCCAGGGGCGTATGTCGGTGGTGAAGGACCTGGGCATGGACCGCCCGTATGTAGGGCAGGTCAACCTGATCTCCGGCGAGATCGCTGAGGATTTCGCGCAGTATTACACGGTCTCCGAGCAGGTGCCGTCCCTCGTTGCCCTCGGCGCCCGCGTTTATGACGGAACCCCGCTCTCTTCGGGCGGCATCCTGATCCAGACAATGCCCGGCTGCACGGAAGAGACGCTCAGCCAGCTGGAACTGAGGAGCATGCTCTTCGCGGATATCAGCCACGAACTGGCAGACCAGTCCCTGGACCGCCTCACAGAGCTGTGGTTCGACGGTCTCTCCCCCGTTGTCGTCAAGCGTGAGCCGCTCATGTATCGCTGTGACTGCAGCCGGGAGCGCATGCTCCGCGCCCTGGCGGCCGTAGGCCGTGACGAGCTTGAGGATATCCTGAACAAGGACGGATATGCGACGCTTACCTGCCATTTCTGCCGGAAAGCCCGCGTATTCTCCGAGGAAGACATCCGCAGGCTGCTGGAGGACGCATGAGCCGTACCCGCAGCAATCTCGTTCCCTTTGACCGCTCGCCCGATTACTGGATGATGCGTGCCAGGAAAAGGAAAAACGACGCTCAGAACTCGCTGGCCGGTTTCCTCTACCGGCAGGCTTTTGAGCAGACGAAGCAGTCCGCCATCGCCCTGCGTATGGCGGAAAACTACTACCAGATGGGCTGCTATTCCGCCGCGCGGCGTATCGCCGTCGAGCTGCTGCAGCACGACCGTTCCAGCGCGCAGGCCTATTACTGGCTGGGCATGACCGCCCTCCGGACGAAAGACGAGGAGCTGGGCGAACAAGCGCTGGCCCTGGCGCTGAAAAAAGGGCGCTCCCTGCCGCTGGCGGACGACATACAGGATCTACTGAGCGATTACCCATGGACAGAGCCAAGCACTTACCGCCGGTCGCAGCGCGCATGGTCGCACTATCAGCGCGCGCTGGAGGAACTGCGCGGGGGCGATCTGCTAAAAGTGGAAATGCGGCTCCGGCTGGCCCTGCGCAGGGGGATCTGCCCGGAGGCGGAAGCCCTGCTGGGCGAATTGCTGTTTTACCGGAAACAGTATCAGCAGGCGCTGAAATACCTGCGCCGTGCGGCTGCGCGCATCACCGGTCAGCCTTCCGTCTGGATCCTCCAGGCGCAGAGCTGCGCGGCGATTGGGCTCCGCGAACAGGCTGCGTACGCCTTTTCCAAAGCCCTGTCCCTGACGCGCACGTCCCGGGAATGGGGCATCGCAGCCGCAGCGGCCTCGTTCATGAACTGCACCGACACTGTCCTCAAGGCGCTCAAAACCGCGCTCAGGAACGCGCCTGAATCAAACGATCTGCTATACGTGCTGGCGGCCACAGAGGCGAATTCAGGCCGTGTCCAGGAAGCGGTCCGCTGCTTCAACGTGATCCTGGACCGGGACCCGGACGACCGGGACGCCAGTCTGGCGCTATGCATTCTCGGCCTCGGCCCGGTGCCCTTCTGCCGCGTCACGAATGACGACGCGCTGGTGGACGAGCTTTGCGCCGAACCGCCGCTGAGAGGCGATCCCGCTCTCCTCCGGCTGATCCGCGGACTGACCGTCAGCATGGGCGGCGCGGCTTCGTATCAGGAAGTAACCGGGCTTGCGGAATGCTTATGGCAGTATCTCAGCCCCCTGCAGAAACGCCTGTGCGACAGGCAGAGTCTCTGGCCCAACGCATTTTACCTGACCCTCTGCCGGCATTTCGGAATCAACGACCTGCCGGAACAGGCCGCTTTATGGCCTTTCCGAAGATATAAACGCCGCGTTCAGCGGATGTACAGATACCTGTCCGGCATCATCATCAGAAAAGGAGTCGACAGCCATGGCGGATTTCAAGCTCTATGATTTTGACACTGAGTTTTCCCAATACCTCCAGCAGTGGTATGAGAAGAACTTCGGCCGTTTCCGTACCTATGACGATATGGAGGACTGCGTGCCCGACGTGTATCAGGAATTTCTGGATACGCCCGCCGCATTCCTGGACGGCGAAAAGCCGGGGCTCTTTTTTGAGCGCTACGACGACCCGGCGCTGCTGACGGACTGGCTGGCGGAATACGTGCGCCAGGACGTGAATGTGCCGGACATGCTGCTGAACCGCATTTCCGACCTGGGCGAAAGCGCGCCTCTGATGGCGCTCCTCACGGACGATCAGCAGCCCGCCGAGCTGCGCATGCACGCGATTTCCCTGCTGCGGGAGATCGGCAGCACCGCGCCGTATGGAACATATATCAAGTGGATCTCCGCGTGGGACGGACAGGAAGAACTGACTGAAAACGCCATCGAGACCCTGGAGGGCGAAGAGCAGATCAGCGCGGATATCGGGAAGAGCATCAGGGAAGCATATGATTCGGCCACGCCCGCCGGCAAGACCGCCTTCCTTTCCATCCTCTCGCACAGCAAAGGATACCGGGATATGGCTGACAAGGCGATCCGGCTCTTTGAACAGGCGCCCGAACTGCGCATCCATCTGGCGTCGATTCTGGCCCGTTTCGGCAGATCCGCCGCGCTGCCCGCCCTGAAGCAGGCGGCGCTCAGCCAGGAGACCGGCTATCTGCTGTACATCGAGCTGCGCAGCGCCATCGAAGCGCTGGGCGGCACCGCCCCAAAGCGCAAGTTTACGGAAGGCGATCCGGAATACGATTCCCTTCGCCTGCTGCAGGATAAAGACTGAGTTCCGTATCAGGAAGACTGATCCCCTTATCAGGAGGTTAATTCATGGTTGTTGTATGCGAGCATTGCGGTACGGTCGCTTCCGAAGGGGAACTGATCTGTCATGCCTGCGGCGCAATGCTTCCGGTTCGTGATCTGAACCGCGGAACCGCGGCGATACGCCAGGGCCGCGGGCGGACACAGCCGTCGGAAAACGCGTCCGGATCCGAGCACAAGGTGATGGACGAATACATACACAAGCTCGACGACCGCGACCGTGCCGATCACGCGCTGATGGGCCAACAGACCATTGTGGTCCATCCCCCGCGCAAGCGCACGAACATCAACTGGGCCATGCTGTTCGCCGTCCTGCTGGTGCTGATCATATTCTCAGTGGCCGGAGGATACGTGTTCCTGCGCCTGACTCATCCGGGGCAGATGATACTGGCGCGCATGGGCTATGAGGCCGACGCGTCCGCCATGTGGGATATCGGCGCTGAATACATGGATCAGGGCTATATCGAGAAAGCGATCCTGATCGAAGAAGAAGCCTATGCCAAGGAACCTGAGCGTGAAGACATGTACGAGCGCCTCCAGCAGCTCTGCGAGGCCTATGAAGCCGCAGAGCGTCCCGCGGACGCCGAAAAGCTGTACGTCTACATGTACGAGAAGCTGGATAAATCCAATCCCGTCGCGTATCAGAACGTCCTGCGACTGATGCGCGCCCAGGGACGGAACATGGAGGCCTCCCAGTTCCTGAAGCTGGCTTACGCGAACACCGGCCTCAGTTCCTTTGAAACCGAGCGCCTCGAAATGATTCCCGAATCCCCCACCGTTTCCGAAAAAGTCGGCGCAGGCCGTTACAAGAAGGATCAGTACGTCGAGCTGATCAGCCCCGAGGGGAACGACATCTATTACCTGATCGGCGACGAAGGCTCTCTGCCCGAAGATGGAAAGCTGTATGAAGAGCCCATCCTGCTCACCGAGGGCGGCTGGACGATCCGGGCTGTCTGCGTATCCACCGAGCTCGTCAGCGACGAGCTGAACGCCAAGTACGTCATCACTTATCCGTCACCGGACGCCCCCAAGGCTTCCCTGGCCCCCGGCAAGTATCAGCAGCGCCAGCGCATCCGGCTCAGGAACGTCGGCGACGACCCGAACGTGACCTTCTATTACACGATCGACAACACGCCGCCAACGATCAATTCCCCCATCTATGACGAGGACGGCATCCTCCTCCCGGGCGGACTGATCACCGTCCGCGCGGTCGCGGTCAACAGCTACGGCAAGGTATCCAACGAAATGTCGGTCGAGCTGCAGATCATGATTCCCTTCAGGAACTACTACCGCTACATGAACGATCCGATCGACGGCGCGCAGCTGATGAAAACCACCTACAACCAGTTCGTCAGCAAATACGGCCAGCCGCAGAAGGAAGAAAGCATCACGGACACCGCTATCCGCGGCGTATGCTCGCGCCTCACCTATTCCTGGGGCGAAGCACGCTTCTACGTGGCGGAAAGCGGCACCCTGCTATATTATATCGATTCCACCTCCTCCACGATGAAGCTGCCGCGCAATACGCGCATCGGCATGAAGGAGACGGAAATCACCGAACAGTTCCGCGACCTGGGCCAGAAGAACAACCAGGACGGCACGCGCAGCCTGTATAACGACTCCAAGGAGCGCTGCTACGGCAAGATCAATATCCTGAGCAACGGCCAGAAGCGCATCGACTACACCTATGTCGATCCCGAATATCCGGCCACCATCGTCCTGAGCTATTACCTGACGGACGGCGTCGTGACCCGCGTCACCAACAGCTTTACCGGCAACTGACGGAGGACCAGAATCATGAATCCTCATCAGCGCATTTACCTGGACCACGCCGCGACGACGCCCCTCTGCGGCGAAGCGCGTGAA
>JBGUIY010000089.1:0-23621 GCA_045113475.1 Christensenellales bacterium
GGATAATCTACATCTGACCGATGCGGAAATCACCTCGATAACCCGTTTTGAACGCGGCCACGGACTGATTTCTACGAATTCCAATCACATCACAGTAGCATTTCAATCCTCTCCGCTGGAGAAGCAGCTGATCACCACCGACCGGCTTGAGTTGACCCAGATCGTTTCCGAGAGGACAAAGCAATCTACGCATAATGCAGAGCAATAGTACACGTAACAATATGCCCCGTTGCATTAGCTCTACGCTATATGTAACGGGGCTTTTGACGTACACAATGCGTAGACACAGGACTACGCAGAGGGGGAGCAAATGACATTCTCGCAAGCATATAAAGGCCGGGAATTGGCTGTCATCACCCAGATCCTTGCAATCTTCGGTGTCGTGGAACAGCCCCAGCTTCGGCAGTTTTTCGATTACATGAATGACAATGAGTACGGCAAGGTCTTGTCTGTTCTCAAGCGAGAGGGCCTGGCCTATTTCACATCTGACGGCAGATACGTTTCGACCAGCAGGTATGCCATGAACTATGAAAAGTGCCAGGACGCAGTTATGACGTTTTGGGCGTTCATCCACTTCAGGGATTATATCCAGGATTTCTGCGCCTGTGATCCGCCGTCAATTCTCACGTTTGCTTATGAAAACAAGAATTGCGACCTGATTCCTGGCAATCCGGCGAACATAGCGGCAATCAATGCCCAAGCTGATGAAATACTGGAAAAAAGCATCAGGTTCATTGTGGTGAACGACCCACATGATGCTGAATACCTGGTTCCCAGACTCAAAAACGACTACCTTGTCCTGCTCGAATCAAATCAAGTGAAAAAGATCTGTAAGTTATAGGAGGAAACATGGAAAACCCCAGATATATTGATCTCATGCGCCGAACCGCTTCGGACTACGACGGTGTCAGCCAGGAACTGTTCAAAGTCGCTCACAATATTGAAACGGTAAGCCGGTACAATCCGCAGAACAAGTTGCTCAGCCTATGCCGGATCGCTGAGACAAGTACGGTGCAGCTGCGAAACCTGACAGCGCGCACAGTGATAGGTGAAAGAGCCCTGTTTTATGCGGAAACTGCACAAATCCTTGGCGTCAAGGTGGAGGAATTCCACGACTGGATCAAGATCTCCGTTCCGGCCATATTGCCCAAACGCAATCAGCGTGACAACCAGGCTTTTCTTGTCAGGCCGCTGCGTCAGGCACTGATTATGTTCCTTCGGGAAAACCCCATAGAGAGATTCGCGGAATGCGCCATCTGCATCGTCCATAAATACGATGAAGCATTGGGGACTCTGCGGGTTCGCGACTACGACAACATTGAGACAAAGAAGTACTTGGATGTGATCGAGTCAATGCTCCTGACCAACGACAGCGGGCTTCTCTGTTCGGTACTTCAGTGCACGGAAATCTCCGACCGTGATGAGACTGCGTTCTATCTGATGCCCCCTGAAAAGCTGCTGAAATGGCTCGCAACTTACTGGAAATGAGATACCAAAAACCGTCCAAAAACCGAACCCAAAATTGGTATCGATTTTCCGCTTTTCATTTTCCCGGCAATGGAGCCGGAGAAACAGGTATGAAAATGGCTGAGAAAATTAGCGGGGTCTTTTTTATCGGGGCAGCCGGAAGCAATTATCCGGTCAGAACACATGAGCAGCCAAATCAGCCAAATCAGCCAAATCAGCCAAGTCAGCCTGGCCAGGTTTCAGGCGGTCGGCAGTAATGTGAGAGGAGCGATTATCATGACAGAAAAAGAAGACCGATTGCTGGAACTCCTGATCCTGGTCGGGTACAGTATTGTTTTCCCGGTGAATCTGGCTCAGAGGATCGGTGGACATCCGGACTGGAATCGGCATGTTATGTACGGTGCTATTCGGGATGAGTATTTAGCGAGATACCGGGCAAAAGAGAACAAGCATGTGATCCGGTATTTGCGCTTGACACCAAAAGGACTCGATTACATTGCGGCAAGGGATCCAAGAGCACTGGGAATGATTTTTTCACGAATGGATTCGGTTCCGCCGATTTATCCTTCGGAACTGGATAGAGTCCAGCGCATGAATGCGATTGCCGTAGGTCTTATTATGTCGAGAAATGCAGGAGCGATCATACTGCCCGCTTTAAAGCCTTCGCTCATGTGTCCTCTCTCTGGGTATCCGGGTGAGATCACACCTGATGCCGATACTCTCTATTATTACTCTCCACCGGAGATTCGTACTGCCCTGGAAGCAGCGGATGACCAACTGGTTTACAAAGGATCGAGGAGCATCGGAATAATCGTTAGAGGCCATCGATGCTACTTCCTGTACTTCACTGGAAGATCTCGTATGTTCTGGATGCAGGTCACAGAGGAGAACTACACCGGAGCTGTCCAAACACTCCTGAATTCGCGTGGTTTTCACATCACAACGATAGAGCAGATCATTATCGGAAGCAGTATGAACGTGGCAGCAAAAGTATGCCGCGGCCCCCAGGGCCTTAAACGTGATCACTACTTTGTCGTGAACCACTATTTCAACAGCTGCTGTTATGTTACAAACGACGCCGACGGCGATGCACTCCTCCGGCTTATAGTCAATCCTGACCTGGCAATGAACCTGAATCGCAGGATCCTCGCGCCGTACGAACCACCCAGAGTGAGCACGCGGGAATATGACGCTGTCGAAGCATCCAGCAATCGTCCGGTGATTCTCAATTACACCTGCGACCTGATCCAGATACTGTTTGCCGAATCTGCTCCGATTGGATTCGGAGGCGGCCCTATCATGCTCTGTTTTGATTATCAGGCCCAGGTGATCCAGCGCATACTCGGCCCATCGGTCGAGGTCAGACCGATAACGGAGGACTAGATCATGAAGAAGCATTTGAAAGCGATTATCAGTGTTGCGATCGCACTGCCGATTGTGCTATACGCCACTGGCTTGCTTTCTCAGCTGATAATCAATATCAATACATGGAAGCAGGCCGGCAGCAATTATCGGGTGTCTCCCGGACTGCCTTCGCTGAGTTTGATGATGAATCTGAAAGCCCTGGTCGACTTTCCGGAGAACCTCATTGCCTTTGCCATAATCATCGTTGGACTGTTTATCTTTTTCGTCTTCGGCCTCAGGATCGGTTGGGGCAGTCACGGCATTCTCGATGCAGACCGAAATCTGACCGTATCCGGCTCAGGCAGTTACGGTACTGCCAGTTTCATGAGCGTCAAGGAGAGTGAGCACTGCTTTGAGATCACCACAGCGAGAAGGACCTCCCAGGACATTCTGGGCATGACGGAGGACGGGAAAGTCCTGACACTGCCCCCGAACACCCGGCTGAACAGTAATCTTGCCGTGTGCGGCGCGAGCGGGACAGGCAAATCCAGATCAATCTCCCGAAACCTCATTTTCCAGGCAGCCAAGCGCGGAGAATCCATCATCGTCACAGACCCCAAAAGTGAACTCTACGAATCCATGAGCCGATATCTCCGGGATCAGGGCTATGAAGTGCGGGTGTTCAATCTGGTCCAGATGGATCACAGTGACAGCTGGAACTGCCTTGGTGAAGTAGGCAACAGTGAGCTGCTGGCTCAGACCTTTGCGGACGTTGTCCTTCAGAATACCAGCGGCGATCAGCGGGATCCGTTCTGGTACAATGCTGAGCTGAACCTGCTCAAAGCCTTGGTTCTGTACGTCGCTCTGGAACTCCCTCCCGAACAGCGCAATCTCGGCACGGTATACGATCTGCTCTGCAACGAAAGCGAGCGCAGCCTGTCCGTGATTATGGAGAGCATCCGGCATGAGCACACGAACAAATTCACCGGTGAAGTCCTGCCGCCGTCGCCAGCCTCAGCACCGTTCGCAATCTTCAAGCAGTCTTCCGAGACTGTGCGCACCAGCGTGATCATCGGCCTCGGCAGCAAGCTGCAGATCATGCAGTCGAAAGAGGTTCGGAACATCACTTCCTATCCTGAGATCGACCTTGAGCTTCCGGGCAAAAAGAAGTGCGCTTACTTCTGCATCGTGTCCGATCAGGACCGGACTTTCGACTTCCTCAGTTCTCTGTTCTTCAGTTTTCTGTTCATCAAGCTGATCCGGTATGCTGATGGATATTGCGAGGGCGGCGTACTCAATCCCAAGGTCAAGTTCATTCTTGATGAGTTTCCGAACTGCTGCCTCATCCCGGACTTTACGAAAAAATGCAGTACGATTAGATCTAGGGGATGCAGCGTCGCGGTGTTTTTCCAGAATGTTGGCCAAATGAAAAACAGATACCCAGACGACCAGTGGCAGGAGATTCTTGGGGCCTGCGACTCAACCGTCTTCCTGGGCTGTACAGATATCCTGACGGCGGAATACATCAGTGATCGTGTGGGCGTCGCTTCCGTGGAAGTGGAAGGTACGACCCGCGAGTTGAATTCGATCCGCATATCCAACTATACCCCAAGATTCCGCAGGACCAATTCACTGGGCAGACGGCAGCTGCTTACGCCCGATGAGGTCCTGCGTATGCCTCCGGATCAGGAGCTGATCTTCCTCAGAGGAGAGAAGGTCATGCGTGCAAAGCGTTTTGACTACTCGCTCCATCCGGAATTCAAACGACTGAAAAGCGAAAAGGCCATCGCATACGAGCCCGACTGGGAAACCAGGCGGGCTCAATCTATGCCCGCCAAACCGCTTTCAGAACCTACGCCTTCGAAGAAGCAGCCGGAACCCGGTCGCGGTCAGAAGAAACCCACTGAACCGAAACTGCGCATAGACCAGCTACGGTGCGTCAACGAAAGCGATATCTTTTGAAAGGAGAAAAAGACAATGCCCAGAAAAAAGGCCGATCCTGAGATCGTCCAGGTGGAATCGAGTCCGCCTGACATTGCCCCTGAGCCCAGTCCGAAAGCTCAGGAATCCACGGCCGCGCCTTCGGCCAGAACGCCGCGACGCAGGGCAGCGGATGATGAGAACATTCTTCGTCTGAATGAGGAAGAACTCGGCTTTACCAGTGAAGACAGCGAGGAAGCCAAATGGAACTATCTTGCCGATGCGGTGAGAAGAAAGCAGATCCTGACTGGCATCGTCAGCAACGTCGAGTACGCCAACACCAAAAGCCCCGCCTGCGCTGTTGATTTTGAAGGGATGCGCGTACTTATCCCGATCCGCGAAATGGTCACTCGTGAGTGGCCGCAGAACGAGGATGCACCGAGGTCCGTTCAGCTTTTTTTGCAGCGCATTCTCGGTGCAACCGTGGACTTCGTGCCCGCCGCTGTGGATATTCGAAACCGAGCGGCAGTCGGCAGCCGAAAAGCCGCTATGCTTATCCGGCAGAAGCAGTATTACGAATCCGGACGAGTCAAGCCCGGAATCCTGGTCGCTTGTCGTGTGCTGGCGGTCGGCAGCACCGTTATGACCGTTGAAGCCTGCGGTGTCGATTCGACCATGCAGTCTCGGAACGTCTCCTGGGAGTGGTTCTCGGACATCACCGAGCTGTACTCGACCGGCGATATTGTCGTTGCCCGTGTGATCGGCGTGGAGTTCAACGAAGAGCAGAACCGTTACTCCGTGGACCTGTCCATCAAGGCGGCTACGAGCCATTCGGACAAAGCCGCTTTTGAGAAGCTCGTTCCCAACTCGAACTATTTCGGCGTTGTGACCGGTGTGAAAAACGGTATCTTCTTCGTCCGCCTGCAGTTGGGTGTCAACGCAAAGACCAAGATCTTCCGCGGCCAGGAATATCCCTGCAAGCAGGATACTGTAAGCTTCCGTGTCACCCAGCTCGATGAAGACAGCCTGGTCGCAAACGGGTACATCACGCGGATTATCAAGCGCCACACCCGGCTGAGGTAACGCTCATGTTCATGGGAGAAAAGTATCAAGAAAGGCTGACTGACCACAGCCGGAGGGTCATCAAAGAATGCCTGAACATCATTGAGGTCTATGGCGATACTTACGTGGCGATCCACAGAGATGAAGAGACAGAGTGCGTAATCCTGGTCACCGTTATGCGCAGTGTTCCGCTTCTGTCTATCATCTTTGCGGATGAACTCGCGTTCAAGAATCGGAGCGATCCGGGGCTTCTCCTCGTCATCAATGACATGAACACCAGCAGCATCACCGGTTGGCACGCAGCCAGTCTCGGCGGAGATAGCGTGCTGTACATGTACCGGCAGTGCATCCGGCTAACCATGGAGCTCTCTTATGAGGTGCTGTTCCAGCTCCTGAAAGAGGGCATCAGCGAATACAAAGAAGGCAAACGCCGCATCATGACAAGCAGCAGCCCGGCCACACCGGCCGGGTAACTGCTGGAAAGGACAAATGATGAAAAAACGCATTATTCCTCTCTTGCTCGTGTTGATCCTGAGCTTGGCTCTTTGCATCCCCGCGAGCGCAGTATCTTACATCCCTGACGATGTCACCTACCAGAACCTGAACGGAACGCAGTTTGCGATCAAAGTGTTCACGCTGCTCCCCGATCAGAATCCCGCCGAGCTCATCGAAGACGATTTCGAGTACGGCGGGTATCTCTATTCCTATGCGGATATCGTCAAGGAAGAGCTCACCTTCAGTACCCAGAGCCAGCACCAGGAGATCGTCACGGTGGAAACCGCGACCAAGAACCTGGAGGACATCCTCGCCGCGCTCGAATCCACCATTGATTTCGACGACGGCAATGCCAAGGGAATCCTGACCCTCGACCACAACTCGCTCCAGACGGAAGTGGCCGGATACCAGAGCGGCAGCTATACCGTGACCGCTACCAAAAACTATACCGGCCTAGACCGGAACGACAGCTCCTATATCGACAAGACCGTCGAGAAAGACGGCCGGACACTGAGCTTGAGCAACGTCGTCTGGTCCGTGGAGAGCACCACCCTGGTCGGAGATGATCTCATCCCTGCTTCTTACTCCGCAGTCGCCACCTATTCCGGTACCGCGTACTACAACAAAGCGACCGGATACATCACGACCGCAGAGTACAACGGTACGGTGACCTCCTCCGGGATCTCCGGCATCAGATACACGGTCACCTACGTCGGTACGCTGATCGAACCCGAAGCGACTCCGGAGCCCACCTCCGAAAGAACCATCATCGAACCGACGCCCGACGAACCCATTCAGGAGCCCGGACCCAGTCCGCTGCCCTGGATCCTGGCCGGAATCGCAATTATTGCCGCCGGTTTGTTGTCCTACGCCTTCCTGCTTCGTAAGAATATACGAGTGTATGAAGCAACGGGTGATGGGGACGAGTTCGATAAGATCGGCGGCCTGCACCTGAATCCGGGCAAGCCGGATTTTCGCATCGACCGGTTCCGCAAGATCCCTGAGGGCACAGTCGCCATAGAAATCGACGGATCCACCGCCCGACGGCTGTTCGGCAAGACCCTCAGCATCCACCATTACAATCACACCTTGCAGCACACCGTAGGGTCAGCGAACGCCAAGTCCTACTGGTTCAAACTGAATCTGGCCCCTGCGGACGATTATGTGCAGTTCGCGCAGGAGGCTAATGAATGAAAAAGATTTTGATCGCTCTTTCCCTGCTGGCTGTTCTGACCCTCAGTGCCAGCGCGGCGGATTACGAATTCACCACCGCCGGCGATACGGATTATTACGGCAGCACGGAGTATGAAGGCTATTACGACAGTTCCTACAACTACGGCGGGATGAACGAGATTGACTTCGACATCCCGGAGATCCAGTACGGACTCGCCCAGGAGTTCCTGGAGACTTCGCTGCACAACCCCTATATGGGCAACGGCGTCCAATACGGTCTCAGTTATAGCGGTGGTTCCCAGGCCGGCGGCAGTTACGGCGGGTCTGATACTGTTTATCCCCAGGAGGCCGGCACATTCACCGTGGATTACGGCGGTGAACCGATTGCCGTGGAATACACTCCGGAGGTCACTCTGGCGGATCTGCTCCGCGACGATGGAAGCATCGGCACGGTGACCATCTCCAGCGTCGGGATGGACGTGAAAGTCTACGAAGGTGCGACTACGGAATCCATGGCCAAGGGAGCCGGGCATTATGAGACCACTTCGCTGTGGGACGGCAATGTGGGCCTGTTCGGGCATAATCGCGGCAGCCATCCCCATTTCAAGCAGCTGAAATCCGTCGAAGTCGGCGACATCGTGACCTACGAGACCAATCAGGGCATCAGAACCTACCAGGTCGTCTTCGTCGGCACGATCTCGTATACCGACCACACCTATCTCAATGAGATGGGCGACAATCGAATCACCCTGACCACATGCATCGCTGACCAGCCCTCTCTGCGTCTGTGCGTACAGGCGGTAGAGATCATCTAATCAATATGGAGGACTAGAAATGAACCGGAACATGAGCAAAAACCGCAGCCGCGAACGGCGCACCCGCCCCGGCAACAGCACGCCTCAGAAAATCACGCTGAAGCTGAACAGGTCTGATCGCGAACTCCTGGAATCCATCCAGCGGGAACGCGGATACAGCTGCGAGGAGATCTTCAGAGTGGGTATGGACGACATCGTCGCCTGACCGAATCGGCTCCGCCGCCTGCGGATCCCGGAGAGAGCTGGAAATCACTCTTAGGAGGAAAAAACATGAAGAGAAGCATATCGTTCATCTGCGGATTCCTGGCAGGCAGCCTTCTGTTCGGCGGTGGTGCAGCCTGCGCAGCAGGCATCATAGCGGAACGGACCGCACAGCATATCTTCGTTGACGGGAAAGAGGTCCAGTTCGAGGCCTACCTGATCGACGGACACAATTACCTGCAGCTGAGGGATATCGGCAAAGCAGTCGGATTCAACGTCTGGTGGGACGATTCGACGAAGAACGTCAGAATCGAGAGCGACCGTCCTTACACCGGCTTGGCCCCGAACGGCGTCATGCCGGAAAAACACAGCATTGAGGAACTCAACCCCGCTGTTCTAACCGGGGCCTATACCCAGGAAGCATACGAAGCACTCCGAAGTGCGATCGTGACCGGCTCGGAGTCTGAGGCTGTCTATATGTCGCAGGAGACCCATGAGGCAATGTTGGAAGTGGAAGCCGCAGTTGGCTGCTGGCCGGTCTATGACCTGACAGCCAAAGGCAACGGCACGTACAGTTTTATTCCCAGATACCCCGAGCCTTATGAAGAGGCGGCAACTTACTGCCAGTCGTTCATTGAGAGCCTAGATGGTAAAAGCGACCGCGAGAAGGTGCGGCAAATCGTGTTTTTTGTCTGCGACCGGATCGAGTACGACGGGTCCGTCTACTGTTCGCCCCGGACGGCGCTGGTCTCCGATGAGGTTCAAAAAGGCGCCTGTATGAGCTACGCGCATTGCTTTAAATTTCTCTGCGATATGGCCGGGATCCCCTGCATTTTCACTCATAGCGAAGACCATCAGTGGAACCAGGTCTACGTTGAAGGCCGTTGGTGGTATGTGGACGCGACCGGCGCGGACGTATCGGATACCAGCTGGCGTCCTTATCTCCCGATACTCAAAGAAGAAAGCGAGATGCAGAGCAGCATGTACGTCCAATCGCAGCCCTGGCTCACGGAATTCGCGAAGGAACTCACGGTTCCCGGTTCGACCAAAAAGTAAAACCAAACCAAACCAAACCGAAGAAGCATCGCTCTGAAGGGCGGTGCTTCTTCCATGTCATGAAGGAGGAAAACATGACTCACTACAAATCCATGACGCGCATCCTTGCGCTCGTTCTCGCCGCGTTTGCCCTGATCGGCCTTCTGCCGATGGCAGCTGATGCGGCCACCATCGCCGACGGCAGCACCACCTGCGACGTCGTCCCCATCAACCAGCGCCAGTTTCTCTTGACCACCACGGCAGGTAAACGACTCGGTGCTTATGCCTACAGATACACGACCAACGATGGCCTCAGCGGTTCCGCGTACTGTATCGACCATGTCTTGAATATGACTCAGCACACCCTGGAAATTCGGGGCGAGTACAACAGCAGTCCTGCGACAGCCGGGGCGTTTGCCAACGGATACCCACAGCATTCCCTGGAGACCTTCCTCGGCCGTTTCCCCAATGAAACGCTTTTGAACGGTCTGACGGAACAGGAATACATGTATGCGACTCAGATCGCCGTGTGGGCAACTCTCGGTCAGCTCGGCATTGAAGGCAGCGTCTTTACCAGCGGTAGCGAATTCGTTGCGCAGCCGACCGGCGACACGCAACAGATGCGTGTGTTCCGTGCCGTGCAGCTGATCCTGCATTCGGCCGCGCAGTGGGACCGCATCTACCATACGGGGATGTACATCCGGCTCGAAGAAAACGAGCTGGGCGGGAACATCAGCATCCCGGCAGACATGACCCTCGAATACGCGGCAGATAACCAGAGATACGGGATCAAGCGCGAGGTCATCAACGGCAGATCGTACTATACCCGCGAGTATATCTTCGCGTCCGCGACATCGACCTACTACGACGATTACAACATCGAAGTGTGGGCCGACGGTGCGCCTTCCGGGTATATGTTCGTGGATGAGAGCAATAATGAGCTCTCCCGCGGCAGCTTCCGGGACGTTTCCACCTGGCGGGTACCCACAGCCATCCACACCACGGACATCAACGACAACGGCTCCGAATACTGGGGTCGCGGCAAGCTCTGCATTCCTGCCGACACCGCACCCAATTCCGGCGAGATCACGATCAACTGCGGATCCCATGTAATGCAGTACCAGATCTATCTTGCCCACAACTCCGTTGCGACCGAGCAGAGTTATATTATCGCAGACCCTTCGAAAGGCTCGCTGACGGCAGATGCCACTCTGAAGTGGGGCGGCCCGCAGACGGAAACCGGGGACCTCAGAATCACAAAGGTCGGCGGCGGCGGAGAGCCGCTGGAAGGCGCAAAGTTCACGTTGTCTGGCTCCGACGGCAGCAGCATCTCCGGCACGACTGACGCGAACGGAAGCATCTACTGGACCGACCTGAAACCCGACGTGCAGTACACCCTGACCGAGACCGAGCCCCCTGCGGGCTACGCCGTCGCCGAAGCGATGAATGTGACCATTCAGGCCGCCAGAGACAATTTCGTGACCGTGAAAGACTCCACGCAGAAGACCCTGACCGTCCGGAAGATCGACGCGCAGAACGGCTACTCCCTTCAGGGTGCCGTGATCGCGTTCAAGCAGATCGACGGCAGCTTCTATACCACGGCGGTCACTGACCACGCCGGCGCAATTCAGTTTGACGCTGACACCCTGCCTCTGGGCAGCTATGAAGTGTACGAAATCTCCGCACCTGAGGGGTACGAACCGGATACCACCCATCAGGCCGTGGACTGGAACGGGAAAAACGACGTGACTCTGGTGTTTCAGGATGTTCGCAAGCCGAAGCTGGTCCTATACAAATGCGACACGGACAACCTCCGCTGCCTGCCCGGCGCGACTTTCGAGGTTTACCGCGACGGCCAGCTCGTGACTACGGTAACCACCAATGACAACGGCGTCGCCACCGTGCCCGACGTGACCGAAGGCTATTACACGGTTATCGAGACCGTTGCCCCGGCAGGGTATGTGCTGGATCCCACGGAGCATGGCATCTATGTGAATCCCTATGATCCCGCCACCTCCGCCGATCCCCAGCTCACGATCACGAACAGTTCCAAACCCCGTCTGAAGATCCGCAAGCTGGACGCAGAGACCCAGCTGCCCCTGTCGGATACCACCTTCGAGATTTACCGGGATGCCGCCCTGATCGGTACCTACACTACGGATTATAACGGTGAAATCATGCTTGTTGACCTGATGCCCGGCACCTACGTCGTCAAGGAGACCGCCGTCAAGGACGGCTATGTCCTGAACGATACTCCGCAGCAAATCGAAATCAAGGCAGGCAAAGAGGATTACAGCCTGACCTTTACGAACAGCCGGAAGCCCGGCCTGAAGATCGTGAAATACGACGAGCAGACCATGCAGCCCCTGAGCGATACCACTTTCGAAGTGTATAAGGACGCGGAGCTGATCGGCACCTACACGACCGATGCGAACGGCGAGATCTGGCTGTACGACCTGCAGCCCGGCACTTATCTGGTCAAAGAGGTCGCTGTCAAACCTGGTTATGTGATCAATTCCACGCCTCAGGAGATTGAGATCGAGGCCGGTAATGAAAACTATACTCTGGTGTTTTTGAACCTCGTCAAGCCGGGTATTCATCTGGTCAAGATTGACGCCGAGACCAAACAGCCCCTGGCCAATGCTCGGTTCCGGGTCAGCCTGGTGGGCGGGACGTTCAGCAAGGAATACACTACCGACGCATCCGGCGAGATCGAACTCACGGATCTGGAGCCCGGCAGCTATATCTGTGAAGAGCTCACTGCGCCTGAGCATTACCTGATCGACGACGCGCAGCGCACAATCCGGATCAATGCTGGTGAAAGCGCCAAGTTTGTTTTCACCGACTCTCGCAAGCCCAGCCTGACCGTGATCAAGTATGATCCCAACCTGGACAAGCGGCTCCCCGGCGCGACGTTCCGGGTGGCCAAGATCGAAGACGGCTCCCACTATCTGGACCGCATCACTGACACGAGTGGTTCTTTCACGATCAACGACCTGGAGCCCGGCGTGTACAGCGTAATGGAGATGGATGCCCCCACCGGTTACGTGCTGGTCAAGACCGAGTACCATGTGGAACTCTTCCCGGGCAAGGACTCCCAGCTGATCGTCAATAATGAGAAAAAGCCCGATCTGAAGATCATCAAGCTTGACGCCGTGACCGGCGAACCGATCGTCGGCGCGACCTTTACAATCCGGAAGATGGACAGCTCCACGCTGACCACCGAGACCACGGACAGTAGCGGTGAGATCTATCTTAAGGAAATGGAGCCCGGTGTGTACGAGATCACGGAGCAGTCCGTGCCCGACGAGTATCTGCTGGATCCTATTCCTCAGGTGATCACCCTGGAGCCCAACAAACTTGGCATCGTCCAGTTTAAGGACTTCCAGAAACCCACGCTGACCGTGAAGAAAATTGATGCAGCCACCGGCAAGCCCGTGGAAGGCGCGAGATTCCACGTCATCTACGCTTCTAACCATACTTTCACCGGCGAGGTCAATGACCTGGGCGAGTTTTATTCCGACGCTGACGGCATTATCCATCTGGACAAGCTCAGGGATGGATGGTATCAGATCACTGAGACCGCTGCCCCCAAAGGCTATCGCATCCAGGACACAGGCGTGTATGAGTGCTATATCGCCGCAGGCACGGACAAAGAGATCATCGTTGAGAACGTGCCTCTGAGTACCATTCTCATCCAGAAGATGGACGAAGAGACTGGTAAACCTCTCCCCGGCGCTTGGTTCCGGCTGAAGTATCTTAACGAGATGACCACCATGGACGGCAGCACCCTTGGCGAGTACGTCACCGACGAAAACGGCCAGATCGAGATCACGGATCTCGACGAGGGCACGTATATTGTGGAGGAGATCTCCGCTCCTGCCGGTTATGTGATGAGCGAAGCCAATAACCGGACGGTCTATCTGGCCGGCGAGCGCCAGGACTTCGTGTCCCTGATTTACGGCAACCAGAAGATGGGCAGCCTGCTGATCGTCAAAAAGGACGCCATCACCGGCGAGCCTCTGTCCGGCGTCGAATTCTTCGTCACGGATTCTGACGGCGCTGTGGTCGGAAATTCCAACGGCTATTACACCACGGATTACGCCGGCAGCATCCTGATCCCCAACCTGGAGCCCGGCAAAACCATCGTCGCCAGGGAGACCCGGACCATTTCCGGGTATGTCCTCGACGACACCCCGCAGACAATTAAGATCAAGGCAAACGAGACCATGACTCTGGAGTTCAGGGACCAGCCGAAGGGCACCCTGATCGTGCAGAAGATCGACGCGGCAACCGGCGAGCCCCTCACAGGCGCGGAATTCAGGATCACTGCCGCGAACGGCGAGCTGACCCCGGACAACGAGGGCCTTACGAGCTCCAATGGCATCTACCGCGTGGACTCCAACGGCCAAGTGGTGCTGGAGAAGCTTGAACCGGGCGCGTACGTCGTGACCGAGATCAAAGCTCCCGACGGCTACGTGCTTATTGCGCAGCCCAAGACCGTCGTGGTCAATCCCGGAGATACCCAGACCCTGTTCTTTGGGAATCCTCCCAAGGGCTCTCTGGTGATCAACAAGCTTGACTCCCTGACCGGCAATCCTCTGGAGGGCTGTGTGTTCAGAATCACCTACGCCGACGGCAAAGTGGTCGATGACGGCAAGCTCTCTTCCAGCGGGCTCTACACCACGGACAGGAACGGCCAGATCGTGATCTCCGGCATCACCGGCACCCTGGTCGTGACCGAAGAGCAGACCATTCCCGGTTATGTGATCGATCCGGAAACCAGATCCCAGACCGTCGTTGTCAACCCGGACGACGCACAGGTCCTCACATTCTACAACAATCCGAAAGGCACTTTGATCATCGAGAAATTCGACAAGGCCACCGGTAAGCCTCTGGAAGGCGCGGAGTTCAAGATCGTTACCTCCAGTGGCGAGTTGCTGGCGGACAATGAAGGCCTGACCAGTACCAACGGCATCTATATCACCGATGAGAATGGCCAGATCGTCCTTTCCAAGCTCAGCCCCGCTACGTATATTGTGACGGAGACAAAGGCTCCGGAGGGCTACGAGCTCGACCCCATGCCTCAGACGGTCGTGGTCAATACTGCGGATACACAGACTGTGAGATTCTACGACGAACCCCTTGCGACCCTGACCATCATCAAGCGCGACGTGGACACTGGCGAACTGCTGGCAGGTGCCGAGTTCACGGTCAAAGACGCAGCGGGCAGCCCGATCGGCCAGGAAGGACAGTATGTGACCGGAGAAGACGGCACTGTGACCCTGACCGGCCTGCAGCCCAACACCACCGTAATCGTTTCTGAAGACAATCCCCCCGCTGGCTATTGGAACGGTAGCGATCTCCAGACCGCATACCTGCGGAGCGGCGAGCTGAACAGCGTGACCTTTGAGAACCGCAAGCTCGGCACCCTGATCATCCGCAAGTTCATCGAAGGGACCAATAACCAGCCGCTGAAGGGTGTTGCCTTCCGGGTCACCTCCAGCGATGGCACCGACCTTGGCCCTGACGGCGGCGTGTACTACACCAACGCAGCTGGTGAGATCGTCCTGAACGACCTGCAGCCGGACATTACGGTGAAGGTCCGCGAGATCAAAACAGTGGACGGTTACATCCTCGACGGCACTCCCCAGGACATCCGCATCATCGGCGGGCAGACCCAGCAGCTTACGTTCTGGAACGCGCCTGAACAGGTCCTTACTATCCAGAAATACGAAGAAGGCACGACCGATCCCATCGAGGGCGTCATTTTCCTCGTCACTGACAGCAGCGGCATGGTTCTTGGCACCAATAATGGAGCCTTTACGACCGACCGCGCCGGCCGCATCGTCATCACCGGGCTCACTCCCGGCGTGACCGTGACCGCCAAAGAACTGAAGGCGGCCCCCGGCTATGTCCTCGACAGCACTCCCCAAAGCATCAAGATCCGTGCGGGCGAAGCCATGACAATGACCTTCTACAATTCCCCGAAGGGCAGCCTGATTATCCGGAAAGTGGACAGTGTCACCGGCGAAGCGCTGGCCGGCGCGGAGTTTTTGATCACCCGCATCGACGGCAGTTATGTCGACGACCACGAAGGCCAGACCTCTACGCAGGGTATTTACTACACCGACCGCTACGGCGAGATCCGCCTGACCGACCTTGATCCCGATACCTATGTTATCCGGGAAACCAGGGCTCCCGAAGGCTATGTGCTTGGCGGCGAAGAGCGGAGCGTGCAGGTCAACGCGGGCGATACCCAGACAGTCGTGTTTGAAAACGTCCCCCTGCAGACCGTTGTGATCCAGAAATATATCCAGGGGACCACGAAGCCCCTGCCTGGCGTCGTCTTTTTGGTTACTGACGGTTCTGGCAATCCTATCGGCTCCGCTGATGGGAAACACATGACCGATGAGAATGGCCGGATCGTACTGAACGGCCTCACCCCAGGCACTACGCTGCTGGTGCGTGAGATCCGGACAGTCGACGGTTATGCGCTCAACGGCACACCCCAGGTTATCGTGGTCGGCGTGGAAGCTGGCAGCAATACTGCAGCAGCATCTGTCCCGATCCTTAAGAGCCTGAACACGGCGAACAGTGCCCGTGTGCTGGACGCTTCGTCCATAACGACCGGGACCGGAAACTCCCTTGTTTTCTACGATGACCCGCTTTCCACTTTGATCATTTACAAGTATGTAGAAGGCTCTCAGAATAAGCCTCTCAGCGGCGTCGCATTTGAGTTCACTGACGGTAACGGCGGTGCGATCGGGCCTGGCAATGGCGTCTATTATACGGATTCCGAGGGCAAGATCGTCATTACTGACCTGGAACAGGGCACCGTGGTCAATGTCCGGGAAGTAAAGACCGTTGACGGGTTCATCTTGGACGGCACCCCGAAACAGGTCCAGATCAAAAGCAGCGAAGTTCATAAGCTCGTGTTCTGGAATTCGCCTCAGAAAACCTTGACCATTCAGAAATACGTGGATGGCACAACCGAGCCTGTCGAAGGCGCACTCTTCCTCGTGACGGACTCCTCCGGTGCGGTCATCGGAGCCAATAACGGTGAATACCTCACAGACCGGAACGGCAGGATCGTTATCGACGGTCTTGAACCGGGCGTGACCGTGACCGCGAAGGAGATCCGCGCAGCCGAAGGGTTCGTCCTCGACAGCACGCCTCAGAGCATCAAGATCAAAGCCGGTGAAGCCCAGACCCTGATCTTCTACAACAGACGGCTCGGTGGCCTTGTAATCCGGAAGGTGGACAGTTTCTCCGGCGATACTCTGGAAGGCGCGGAATTCCTCATCACGCACATCGACGGCAGTTACGTCGACGATCATTCAGGTCAGAGTTCCACCAAGGGCCTCTACTACACGGATAAGAATGGAGAGATCCGTCTTACCGATATTGCTCCGGACACCTATGTCATCCGCGAAACCAAAGCTCCGGAAGGGTATGTGCTGAGCGGCGATGAGCAGAGCGTCCTGGTTAAAGCAAACGATACCCAGTACCTCACTTTTGAGAATGATCCTCTGCAGAGCGTGGTCATCCAGAAGTACGCTGAAGGCTCGTCTGTGCCTATCCCCGGCGTGACGTTCCTCGTCACCGACGGGGCGGGCAATTATATCGGGTCCGCTGACGGACGACATATCACGGACGCAGATGGCCGCATCGTCCTGAGCGGGCTTGCTCCTGGAACGACCCTGGTCATCCGAGAAGTGAAGACAGTGAAGGGCTATACTCTCAACAGCGAACCCAAGACCATCGTGGTCGGAGTTAACGGCAGCGCGCAGGAGAACACTGCCCCTGCCACCGTCAGAGCCGGCGCGAGCGGCGGCAATGAGATCGTGATCTATGACGAGCCTTTGTCCACGCTGGTGATCCATAAGTATATCTCCGGCACTCAGAGCGAGCCGCTCACTGGCGTTGCGTTTGAAGTACGCGACGGCAACGGAGGCGCGGTCGGACCCAATGACGGAGTATATTATACTGACGCTCAGGGCGAGATCGTCATCCCCAACCTGGAGCAGGGCATGGTCCTTACTGTTCGTGAGGTTCGGACTGTCGAAGGCTATATTCTCGACGGCACGCCCAAGCAGGTCGAGATCAAGAGCAGCGACGTGCACGAGTTGGTGTTTTGGAATGCTCCCACGCAGACACTTACCGTTAGCAAGCTCGACGCCGAGTCCGGTGAGCCTATCGAGGGCGTGATCTTCAAGATCACCGACAGTTCCGGCGCAGTGGTCGGCAGCAGCAACGGAGAGTTCACCACCGATCACAGCGGCAGCATCGTTATTTCCGGACTCACGCCCGGCGTGACGGTGACGGCGGTTGAGATCAAGGCGGCTCCCGGCTATGTTCCGGATCCCACGCCTCAGAGCATCCTGATCAAGTCCGGCGAAGTTCAGACCCTTACCTTCCGCAACAGTAAGCTTGGCGGCCTTGTCATTCGAAAGATCGACAGCATCTCGGGTGAAGCCCTGGCCGGTGCTGAGTTCCTGATCACCACGAGCGACGGCAATTATGTCGATGCTGCAGAGGGTCAGGTCTCCACGAAGGGCCTGTATTATACTGACCAGTACGGCGAGATCCGTCTGAGCGGCCTGGCTCCGGATACCTATGTGATCCGTGAAACCAAGGCTCCCGATGGTTACGTCCTGGACAGTGAAGAACAGACTGTCCGTGTCAATGCAAATGATACCCAGTATCTCAGCTTTACGAATACCCCCCTGCAGACCGTAGTTATTCAGAAGTACGTTGACGGGACCACAGAACCTCTGTCCGGCGTGACCTTCCTCGTGACGGATGCGTCCGGATCCCCCGTGGGCACCGCCAACGGCCAGTATGTGACCGATGCCAACGGCCGCATCGTCCTGAGCGGCCTCACTCCCGGCATGACCCTGATCGTCCGTGAAACCAGCACCGTGAAGGGCTACTCCCTCAACGGGGCTCCGCAGACCATCGTGGTCGGTGCGAACTCTTTGATCGGCAGCGGCAGTACTCCTGTCAGTGGAAACGAGCTTGTGTTCTTTGACGAGCCCTTGTCCACCCTTGTGATCCACAAGTACATCGAGGGCACGGCCAATGAACCTCTGGCCGGTGTTGCCTTTGAAGTCACTGACGGCAACGGCGGCGCTGTCGGCAACAACGACGGCGTCTGGTACACCAATTCCGAGGGTGAGATCGTGATCCCCGACCTGGAGAAGGGCATGGTCATCACCGTGCGCGAGGTCAAGACCGTTGACGGCTACGTTTTGGACGGTACGCCTAAGCAGGTAGAAATCAAGAATAGCGAGGTCCATGAGCTCGTGTTCTGGAACGCCCGGCGCGGCGCGCTCACGATCCATGCTCTGGACAGCGCGACCATGCAGCCCATCGAAGGTGTGACGTTCAAGATCACCACCGCCACCGGTGAGTTTGTGCCGGACAAGGACGGGAAGATCTCCTCCAACGGGCTGTACAAAACCGACGAGGCCGGCGAGATCGTTCTCACCGGTGTGACCGGGACCTTTGTGGTCTCCATGGTAGACACCGTCCCCGGCTATTCTATCCATGAGGCGACGCGGTCCCAGACGATCGTTGTCGATCCTGAAGACACTCAGGATCTGACCGCCTACTGCGATCCGCTGCAGGCCCTGCTGGTCCGCGTGTTCGAGAAGGGTACGACGAATCCTCTGGAAGGCATTGTCTTCAAGGTGACCTCCAGCGACGGCACCGTTGTGGGCGACGCCAACGGCGAGTACGTCACGGACCGCAACGGCCAGTTCTCCATCACCGGGCTCATGCCCGGAACCACGATCACCGCTCAGGAAGTCGGGTGCATCAGCGGCTATATCCTCAATTCCGTGCCGCAGAGCATCCTGATCAAGAGCGGTGAGATGCAGACCCTGACGTTCTTTAATGAGCGCAAGGGCAATCTGATCATCAAGCTCAAAGACAGCGCGAGCGGTCAGCCGATCGCAAACGCGGAGTTCCGCATCACCACCATCGCCGGCGTCTACGTCGACGATAACGAGGGCCTGACTTCGACCAAGGGCCTGTACAGGACAGACGAGAATGGCGAGATCCGTTTGCTTCTGCTTGAGCCCGACACTTACGAGATCACGCAGCTGACGACGGACGCCAATCACGTCATGGACTCCCAGCCTCAGACCGTCAAGGTCAACGGCAACGATACCCAGACCGTTGAGTTCGTGAATTCCGCCCTGCAGAGCCTGGTCATTACGAAGGTCGACGGCAATACCGGCAAACCTCTCGCCGGCGTCACGTTCCTGATCACTTACGGCAACGGAATGCCTGTGGGCGGCAGCGGCGAGTTCACGACCGACGCCAACGGCAGGATCGTGATCACCGGCCTTCCCGCCGGCACGACTGTCATGGCCAAAGAAGTCAAAACCATCAAGGGCTACGCTCTGGATCCGACCCCGCAGATTATTACCATCACCGGCGCTTACGGCCAGGCCTACAGTGCGGCCGCAGGCGTTCCTTCTTCCGATGGCAGCGGCGGTACTACTGCCGGCACTGTCGGCGGCGGGAATCAGCTGACGTTCTCCGACGGGCAGCTCAATACGCTGGTTATCCACAAGTATGAAGAGGGCACCGAAAACACGCCTCTGGCTGGCGTTGAGTTCAAGATCACGGACGGCTCCGGCGCGCCCGTCGGCAATGCCAACGGCATCTACGTCACGGACAAATCCGGCGAGATCCGTATCCCCAACTTGGAAGCCGGAGCAGTCATCACTGTGAGGGAGACCAAAGCGCTGGACGGCTACGTGCTGGACGGCATGCCTCAGACCATTGAGATCCGCGGCAGCGGTGAAGCCAATGAGCTTACATTCCGCAACAGCCGCCAGGGTACCCTGGTCATCAAGAAGCTGGACTCCGTCACCAAGCAGCCTCTCTCCGGTGTGGAGTTCAAGATCACTTACGCCGACGGTTCCTATGTGGCGGCCGAAGGCGGCAAGCTCAATTCCAACGGTCTCTTCCTCACCGACCGGAACGGCGAGATCCGCATCTCCGGCGTGATCGGAACGGTCGTCGTGACCGAAGAGAAGACCATTCCCGGCTATACCATCAACGAGGGCGAGCGTACCCAAACCGCGACGGTGAGCGAAAGCTCCACGACCACGCTCACGTTCTACAATTCTCCCGCTGGAGGCTTGCTGATCACCAAATCCGACGAGGATACCGGCGAGCGGATCAAGGGCGTGCAGTTCGAGGTCCGCAAGATGAACGGTGAGGTCATCGGCACTTATACCACGGACCGGAACGGCCTGATCGAGCTGCCTTCCCTGGAAGCCGGTTGGTACCAGGTGACGGAGCTCAAGGCGGCCGACGGCTATAAGCTGGACGCTACTCCGGCTCAAGTCTGTGTCAAGGACGGCCAGACGACGCAGTTCATGCTGACTAACAAACGAATGGCCTCCATTATGATCCACAAGATCGATTCGCAGACAAAGAAGGGCATCTACGGCGTCAAATTCGTGCTTTACGACGAAGGCAAGAACCCGCTGGGCGAGTATACCACCGACCAGGACGGCTATATCTGGATCAGCAACGAGTATCCCGCAGGCAAGTATTTCATCCGTGAGCTTCAGGCCGCGGAAGGGTACGTGCTCGACGACCAGTACAAGACCGTGTATATCGAGCGCGGGAAAACCGCACAGATAACCTGGGAGAACGTCGCCGTGACCGGCCAGATCCAGGTCCGCAAGTACGCTTCCGACTATAATGAGATCACCGGCCAGCAGAAGGGTGACGCGCTGAAAGGTGCTGTCTTCGAGATCACCAATGCCCGCAGCGGCGCTGTTGTCGGGTATATCATGTCCGACGCGCACGGCGTCGCCGCCTCCGCTCCTCTGCCCCTCGGCCGCTATTATGTAACTGAGGTGACCGCACCCGCGTACTACCAGCTGAGCGGTGAGCGCATGATCGCCGAGATCGAGTATGCCGGCCAGATCATCAAGCTCTCCTGCTACAACAAACCCGTGAAGCTCGGCGTGACGATCAGCAAGGTCGGCAACAAGGAGGTCATGCCCGCCAATACGATGCGGTACGACTTCTCCAATATTGCCAATACCTCCAACGTGGCGCTCGACAATTTCTTCTGGCATGACCGCATCCCCACAGATGCGACCAATGCCGTCAGCCTGACCACCGGCACCTATAACCAGCGCCTGTACTACCGGATCGTCTTCAAGACCAACGTGAACGATTACCGGCTGCTCGCGAAGGATCTGCTGACCACGAACAATTACTCCGTCTCGCTCAAGCCCGAGGCGCTCGGCCTTGGGACAGGCGAGTATGTGACGGACGTACGGTTCGAGTTCGGTACGGTCCCCAGCGGGTTCGCTTCCGTGGCGAAGCCCACCCTGCAGGTCATGGTAAAAGGTGACGTGACGGACGGGTACAATATCGTCAACCGCGCAGACGTGGGCGGACAGTATCTCAACGAATGGCAAACCGCCACTGCCCAGTGGCTCACTGTCGTCTTCCGCCCCGCCGACACCACGCCGCTGCCTAAGACCGGGTATTGATCTTCCGGACTGAAGCAGCCGTATAACAGAACAGGAGGAGGCCAGCTTAATCGGTGGTCTCCTCCATGCCCGTGTCGGATCATTGCAAAAATGTCTCTCTAATAATCCGATTCTGCTCTTGAGAAAGTGCTGTTTCATCAATTCTAGGTCAGAGCAAGTTGTTGTCGATGAAGTAAAAAGTCTACAATGTTCATGTGTGCGATTCCATTTCGGCTCAAATCGACTTTATCCAGGGAGAGAACATACTTCGGCGATGCATCTGTGATCGGGTCAAAGGCACCGAATTCACGCTCAATGGTGCTCTGAGAAGGCATAAGATAGGAAACCTGAATGAAGCACTTTTTTCCGTTCCGAATCGCGACGAAATCGACTTCTCCTTTATGGGTCTTTCCCGTGAAGACAGTAAAGCCCTGGAAGAGTAATTCATTATAGACGATGTTTTCCAGAAAGAAGGTATCCTCGAAGTTGATCGTATTCGTATGGATCGTTCGGAATCCGGTATCTATGGCATAGTATTTCTGCTTTGCCTGAAGAGCTGTTTTCCCAACGGTATCATACTTTTGAACAGGGTGGATCAGGAACGCTTTCTGCATCTTCTCAAGATAGTTATAGACCGTGCGCTGACTGACGCTTCGATGGTTTTTCTTTTCGTAGTAATCCATGATGCTTTCAGCGGAGAATTCTTTCCCCGCATTTGAAAGCACGTACATCGCGACATCCATAAATACTCTGCGGTCGATCCTGCTCTTCTTTGTCAGAATATCCCGGTTCAGTATCCCTGTATAGAGATTGGTGAGATAGCGTTGTATTTCTGCCTCTTCGCTGAAATCAAACCGGAGCGGAAACCCGCCCCACTTCAGATAATCATAAACCTGTTCGTCCTGAAACTGCAGATTTCTCAGCTCATAATACTCCTTCATTTCGCTGAAGGAAAACGGAAGGATTTCAAATTCAACGGTCCTGCCTGTCAGAAGCGTGGCGAGCTCGCCAGACAAAAGGTGGGAATTACTTCCGGTAACGAAGATGGAAGCGTTCAGTGTTGCACGGAAGGAGGCAAGCGCTTTCTCAAATCCCTCTACATGCTGAATCTCATCAATGAACAAATAATAGCGGCCATCATCGGCAATGCGTGCCTTGATTTCTCTGTTGAGATCGGAAGCAGTCCGGATTCCCTCATAATCCAAGTCTTCAAGATTGATGAAGACAATATGATCCGGAGCAACGCCGGACGCAGAAAGTTCATCTCGTATACACTCCAGAATAACGGACTTTCCTGCTCGGCGGACGCCGGTAATCACCTTAATCAGATCAACATCATAGTATGGACGGATGATATTCAGGTATTTTTCTCTGATTAACCGCATTTATTCTTCACCTCACCGTGCAAATACTATCACATACCGCAATTCTTTGCAAGCTATCGTGCAAAGAATTTGTTAACAGTCAAAAGTTTGCAAGGTCATCAGGTAGGATAAGATCGTGACCAGCCAGTTATGGGCGGACAGTATCTCAATGAATGGCAAACCGCCACTACCCAGTGGCTCACTGTCGTCTTCCGCCCCGCCGACACCAC
>JBGUIY010000090.1:0-12769 GCA_045113475.1 Christensenellales bacterium
ACGGCACTGCCTACAACATCGCGAATACCCCCAACGCCATCATGGAACATATCCGCGGCAACCGCATCTCCATGATCTTCCAGGAGCCGATGACCGCGCTGAACCCCGTGTTCCGCATCGGCAAGCAGGTGGACGAGGTGACGGAACTCCACCATCCCGAGATGTCCAAGGAGGAAGTCAAGGCCCGTACGCTGGAGATGCTCGACCTGGTCGGCATCGCCAACAAGGAAGGCGTGTACGATATGTACCCGCATGAGCTGTCCGGCGGTATGCGCCAGCGCGTGTGCATCGCTATCGCCCTGGCCTGCTCTCCCGCGCTGATCATCGCGGACGAGCCCACCACCGCCCTGGACGTGACCATCCAGGCGCAGATCCTGGACCTGCTGGAGAACCTGAAGGAAAAGCTGAACTCCTCTATCATGCTGATCACGCACGACTTGGGCGTCGTCGCCGGCATGGCGGATTACGTGGTCGTCATGTATGCCGGCCGCATCGTCGAAAAGGGCACCGCGGAGGATATCTTCCATCATCCGGTGCATCCCTATACCATCGGCCTGATGAAGTCCAAGCCTGTGGTCGGCAAAAAGGTCGACGAACTGTACAATATCCCCGGCAACGTGCCGAACCCGGTCGAGATGCCCAACTACTGCTATTTCCGCGACCGCTGTGAAATGCGCTGCGAGCAGTGCAACGGGAAATACCCGCCGGAGATCCGCATCAGCGACACGCACGTGGTTTCCTGCTACCGGTTCTTTGAACAGGGGCAGGTGCTGGGTTACCCGAAATCTGTGGATGTGGAGGCGCTGTAAGTGATGGAAAACAACGTTCTGCTGGAAGTCAGAAACCTGGTCAAGTGGTTTCCCATCAAATCCAGCTTCATCAAACGCACCGTCGGCAACGTCAAAGCGGTCGACGGCGTCAGCTTCCAGATCCACCGCGGCGAGACCATGGGTCTGGTCGGCGAATCCGGCTGCGGCAAATCCACCTGCGGCAGGACCATCCTGCGCCTGCTGGAAAAGACCTCCGGCGACGTCCTGCTGGACGGCGAGGACATCTTTGCCCTGAGCAAGGAGGAACTGCGCAAACTGCGCCCGAAGATGCAGCTGGTGTTTCAGGATCCCTATTCCAGCCTTTCCCCGCGTCTGCCCGTCGGCGAGATCATCGGCGAGGCCGTGCGCGAGCACCATATCGTTCCTCCGAACGAGTTCGACGATTACATCACCCGCGTGATGGACGTATGCGGCCTTCCGGAATACTATAAGGACCGCTATCCGCATGAGTTCTCGGGCGGCCAGCGCCAGCGCATCTGCATCGCGCGCGCCCTGGCCCTGTCGCCGGATTTCATCGTCTGCGACGAGCCGGTATCCGCGCTGGACGTGTCCATTCAGGCGCAGATCATCAATCTGCTCAAGAAGCTGCAGGATGATTTCGGCCTGACCTACCTGTTCATCTCCCATGACCTTTCGGTGGTCGAGCATATCTCCGATACCGTCGGCGTCATGTACCTGGGCAGCATGGTGGAATACGCGGAGACGGACAAGATCTTCGCCAACCCGCTGAACCCCTACACCCAGGCGCTGTTTTCCGCCATCCCGATCCCGGATCCCGCCGCGCAGATCAACCGCATCATCCTGCAGGGCAGCATTCCCAGCCCCGCCAACCCGCCCTCCGGCTGCAAGTTCCATACGCGCTGCGACAAGTGCATGGAAGTCTGCAAGTACGCCAATCCCGAATGGCTGGAGGTGGAGGAAGGCCACTTCTGCGCCTGCCACCTGTACGACACGCCGGAAGCCAAGGACCGCGCAAAGGATGCCATGGCCCAGGCAAAAAAGGCGCCCACGCCGGACGCCAAGGGGAACTGATTTATGGCCCGGCCGAAGAGAGATCCGCTGCCGGAAGGGGACGACGGGCGGACGGTCGCCGACATGAACGTCGACGGCATGCCCTGGTACGTGCGGAAAACCGCGCCTTCCGAGGAAGGCAGTACGCCGATGACCAAAGAGCAGCTGCGGACCTACCGCTGGGCGGCCATCAAGGCCGGCCTGCTGCTGGTGCTGATTTTCGGCGTGGTGTTTGCGCTGTTTCTCGCTTTCTGCGACTTCGTCTGGTTCAAAAAATAACCTCGTAACGCGGCGCCTGCCGCCGAAGCCCCGTATCTGTCCCGGCCGGACGGTACGGGGCGCTTTTATGGCGTGTCCGGGGCTTACGGGAAGAAAACAGACAGAGAAAAGACGTAAAATTCCGAAATCTGTGGACTAAAACGCAGAATATATGTTAGAATATGAAGGCTTCTGATAAAGAAGCGCAAAAGGCCGCATCGCGCGGCTCGGGAGAAACGAAACGATGAAACGGATTTGCGATAGTATTGTCCGGCTGCTGGCCGTTGTGTGCGCAGTCATGACGCTGGCAGGCGCCGCGGCGCTGGGCGAGCAAGCTGAAACCGGGACGGCGGAACAGACTCCCCGGGAAAAAATGATCGACGGCATCCTGAATGCGGCCCATGATCAGTTTGAAAAAACCGGCGGAAAGCTGCGCCGGGCCCAGTACGCGGGCGACATATACGTCTGCAAGAACTTTACGGTGTACTGCTTCAAGCAGGCGGCCCCCGCCTTCAGGATGGCGGAATACCCCGACGTGCCGCTGGTGATCCCCGATAATCTGCCCGCGAAGGAATGCAAGCCCATGGGCTACGGCTACAAGTGGAAGGATATCCCCGCTGACAAGGGAAATCCCTTCGTCGAAGCCGCCGCTTTCCGGTATGATGCCAGCCTCAGCAAGGACGAGAACCGCAGGCTGGCCCGGGAATTCCTGCAGCAGGCGCGGCGGGGCGATTTCTTCCAGATGCGCGCGAATTATTACTGGGGCATCGGCGCCCACAGCATGATCTTTACGGAGGATTACGATCCCCAGACCGATACGGTCACCTGGTGCGACAGCAACATGCGCGGTCAGAGCAAGAACGGCGTGCGTTACGGCGTCGTGCAGTGGAACGCCAATAAGGAGATCGACTGGTTCGTGGACGCTTTCTGCCGCAAAAAGCACGGTGCGACGATCTACCGGCTCCGGGACGACATCATTCCCAGGACGTGACGCAAAAGCTAACGCTTTGCGGCCTGAATTTTGCATATATACACTATATAATGCATAATATGTAATCGCACTTTATGCGGAATCTGTTATGTATCAATATTGTACTTCGTTGTATATTGTCTTGACAATGCAAAAATAATGAATATAATGAATGCGTATTCTCGCTTATGGGGATTCAATCTCTAAGAAATTGTGGAGGAAACATTCATGAAAAAGTTAGTGGCAGTATTGCTGGCGGCGCTGATGGTCCTGAGTCTCGCAACCGCCGCTACCGCGGATCAGCTCAGCGATATCAAGGCGAAGGGCACTGTGGAAGTGGGCTCCAGCATCGGCTTCCCGCCCTATGAGTTCTACTGGACCAATCCCGAAACGGGCGAAGAGGAGCTTGCCGGCTTCGATATGGAACTGGCCAAGGGCATCGCCAAGGAACTGGGCGTGGAACTGAAGATCAACGACCAGGCGTTCGGCGGCCTGGTGACCGCGCTGAGCGTGCATGACCTGGATATGGTCGTCGCCGGCATGGCGATCCGGCCGGACCGGCTCGAAGTGGTCGATTTCTCCAATCCGTATTTCGCCGGCAACCAGATCCTGCTGGTCCGGGCGGCGGATTTTGACTCCCTCAAGACCGTCGAGGATATGAAAGGCAAGAAGATCGGCGCCCAGCTCGGCTCCCTGCAGCAGGGCATCCTGGAAGAGCAGTTTCCCGACGCCGAGCCCCTGCTGCTGGACAAGCCCGCCGTACTGGCCATGGAACTGGTCACCGGCAATATCGACGGCTGGCTGATCACCGACCTGGTGGCGAAGCAGTACATGGTGGTCTATCCGGACGCGCTGCAGATCAGTGAAGTGCCCGTGGTCTATGACTCCAGCGCCGGCATCGGCGTGGCCGTGCCCAAGGGCGACAACGCTTCCCTGCTGGAGGCCGTGAACGCTTATATCGCCAAGGTCAAGTCTGACGGAACCTGGGATCAGTGGATGGATGACGCTGTCACCAAGAGCGCTTCCCTGCTGGCCGAATAAACAACGGTAATTGACAGAGCAGGGGCTGCCGTTTGGCGGCCCCTGCGTTCCTTACATTCTGCTCATGAAAATACGGAGGATATGCCCCCATGATCAGCATACCAAAGATATGGGAAATCTTAATCAATAAATTCGGCGTTTTTATGCAGGGCGTGGGCACCACGGTGGAACTGGCTCTATATACCGTGGTGTTCGGGTCTGTCCTGGGGCTGGTGGTGGCTATCTTCCGCCATACGCGCATCCTGCCGCTGCGCTGGCTGATGAACGCCTACGTGGCGTTTATCCGCGGCACGCCGCTGCTGGTGCAGGTGCTGATGATCGTTTACGGCCTTCCGCAGTTGGGCCTGAAGCTGCCGCGCATGACCCTGTGCGTCATCGCGCTGGTGATCAATTCCGGCGCCTATATGGCCGAGCTGATCCGCGCCGGGCTGCAGTCGGTGGAAAAAGGGCAGGAGGAGGCGGCTGATTCTCTGGGTATGAACGGCTTCCAGAAGATGCAGTATATCATCCTGCCCCAGGCCATTAAGGTGACGCTGCCGGCCATGGGCAACGAGTTCATCGCCATTATCAAGGAATCGTCGGTACTGTACGCCGTTGGCGTATACGAGCTGACCTATCAGGCCAACAAGCTTGCCTCTGTCAACTACCGTTACCTGGAAACCATGATCGTGGCGGCGCTGATCTATTTCGTGCTCACCTACACCATGACCAAGTTGCTGGGCCTGCTGGAAAGGAGGATGCGCCGCAGTGAAAACAGTGTCGCTTGAGAATCAGAACATCGTGGATTCCGGATCTTCCACGGAAATACTGATGGAGGTCCGCGGTCTTCAGAAGAATTTCGGAAAGCTCGAGGTGCTCAAGGGCATCGACCTGAACGTGCACAAGAGCGACGTGCTGGTGCTGATCGGCCCTTCCGGCAGCGGCAAATCCACGCTGCTGCGCTCGGTCAACCTGCTGGAAAAGCCTACGGCCGGCCATGTCCTGTTTGAAGGCAATGACCTGACCCTGGCCAGCCGGAAGGAGCTGTGCGCGCTGCGGGAGCGGATGGGCATGGTGTTCCAGCAGTTCAACCTGTTCCCGCACCTGAAGGTGAAGGACAACATCACCATCTCCCCGAGGAAAGTGAAGGGAATGTCCCAGGAAGAAGCGGAGAAAAAGGCGGAGGCGCTGCTCCGGCGCGTCGGCCTGTTCGACAAGTGGAACGAGTTCCCGAGCCGTCTTTCGGGCGGGCAGAAGCAGCGCGTGGCCATCGTGCGCGCCCTGGCCATGGACCCGGACATGATGCTGTTCGACGAGCCTACGTCTGCCCTGGACCCCGAAATGGTGGGGGAGGTGCTGGACGTCATGAAGGCCCTGGCGGCGGACGGCATGACCATGATGGTGGTCACGCATGAGATGCGCTTCGCCAGACAGGTGGCCGACTACGTCCTGTTCATCGACGACGGCCAGATCGTGGAGGCCGGTCCGCCCGATCAGATCTTTGACCACCCGCAGCAGAAGCGCACCCAGGATTTCCTGAACAAAGTGCTCTGACGGTGCCCGGCCGTCGCCATGGAGGCAACATGCTTACTACACCTTTGGAATCGCTGATCAGATATGTGAACCAGCCGAGCGGCAGCCATGACGCGGCGGACGTGGCCAAGGTCGCGGAGATGTTCGCGGAGGATTTCCGTTCCCTGGGTTTCGATGTGGAACTGATTCCCGGCAAGGCCTGCGGGCCGGTCCTGAAGGCGACAATAGGGACTGGAAGCCGCCAGCTGATGCTCATGGGCCATATGGATACCGTGTTTCCCCGGGAGGTATACGTGCCTTTCAAAGAGATCGGGGACGGGAAAGCCCTGGGCTCCGGCAGCATCGACATGAAGGGCGGAGACGTGGTGATGCTGTACGCCCTGCAGAAGGCGCTGCCGCGGCTGGATCCGGGCAAAGTCCGCATCTGCGTCGTGCTCAATCCCGACGAGGAAACCGGTTCCTCCGAAAGCCACGACGTGATCCTGGAGACGGCAAAGGCCTCCTTCGCCGCGCTGAGCTTTGAGCCCTGCGCCGACGATTACCGCCTCACCTGCGCCCGGAAGGGCGTGACTTCCGTCCGCATCGCCTGCACCGGCATCCCGGGGCATTCCGGCTCGCAGTACAAGAACTGCGCCAGCGCGATCCAGGCGCTGTGCGCGCACGTTACCGCCCTTTATTCCCTTCGGGACGATGACCGGGATATCAGCTTCAACGCCGGCGTGATCAGGGGCGGCACCGCGGAGAACGTGGTGGCGCCTGCAGCCGAAGCGAACTGTGAATTCCGGTATTACAACGAGCAGTACAAGCCCGGGCTGGTACAGAAGATCCGGGAGATCTGCGCTGTGGAAAGGGTGCCGGGCGTCAGGACGACGGTGACCTTCGGCGCCAGCCATCCGGCGATCGACCTGAATGAGAAAAGCCAGAGGCTGCTGGACCTGGCGCTGGAGATCAGCGAAGAGCATGGCCAGAAACGTTATCACGAAAAAACCGGCGGGGCGGGAGATATCGCCATCGCCGGTCAGGCGGGGATCGGTGTGTTGGACGGCCTGGGCCTTGCCGGCACCGGGATGCACACGGCGGACGAGTGCGTGGACCTGACAAGCCTGCCCAGGCAGATCGACTTTGCCGCGGAAATGATCGTGCGCGCTTTCCGGGACGTCTGATCCCGCTTCAGCCCGCGGCGAACTCTCCGGCCAGCGCCAGCAGGATCTCCACGTTCTTTTCCATGGACTGTACGGGGACGTACTCGAAACGCCCGTGTGCGTTTTCATAGCCGGCGCTCAGGTTGGGGCAGGGGAGGCCGCGCCAGGAAAGCGCGGAACCGTCTGTGCCGCCGCGGAACGCTTCGGACTGAGGCGTGAGCCCTGCGGCGGCGATGGCTTTTTTCAGGCGTTCCACCAGGTAAGGCTTCCGGTCGAGAATCTCCTTCATGTTCCGGTACTGGGCGGTGATCTCAAGCGCCACCCGGTCCGCGCCGTACCGCGCTTTCAGGGCGTCCGCGCAGCCGCGTACAAAGGCCTCGCGCCCGGCGAAGCGCCCGGCGTCGTGATCGCGGATGATCAGCCGCACCACCGCGCGTTCGCAGCTTGCTTCGATGCCGGTGACGTGGTAGAAACCCTCCCGGTCCTCCGTGGTCTGGGGGCGCTCGTCTTCCGGCAGCATGTTCACAAAGGCGGCCGCGATGTCCGCCGCGTTGACCATGATGCCCTTGGCGGTGCCCGTATGGACGCTCCGCCCGGCCACCGTCAGTACGGCCTGGGAGGCGTTGAAGGTCTCGTCCATGTACCAGCCGAGGTGGTCGCCGTCCAGGGTGTACGCGACCTTGGCGCCGAAGCGCTCCAGGTCCAGGTCGCGGGCGAGGCCGCCCACCTCCTCGTCCGGGGTGAAGGCCAGGCAGATCGGCCCGTGGGGGATCTCCGGATGGGCGAGCAGGTGCTCCGCGAAGGTCATGACCGCCGCGATGCCCGCCTTGTCGTCTCCGCCCAGCAGGGTCTGCCCGTCCGTCAGCACCAGGTCCTGGCCGATGTACTGCCGGAGGTTCGGAAAGTCCGCGGCGCGCATGACGATGCCCCTGTCGGGGTTCAGCGTGATATCGCCGCCGTCGTAATCCGTCAGCACCCATGGGCGCACAGGGCCGCCCGGCGCGTCGGGGGACGTGTCCATGTGCACGATCAGGCCAAAGGGCTCCGCCTGCTCCCGGCCGGGGGTCGCCGGCAGGTCGGCGCACAGCACGCAGGCGCGTTCGTCCAGACGCACCCTGTCTGCACCGATGCGGAGGAGCTCCTCCCGGAGCAGCTGCGCCAGGTCAAACTGGCGGCCCGTGGTCGGCACCGTACGGCTCAGCGGGTCGGACTGGGTATCGACCCGGGCATAACGAAGGAGCCGGTCAAGGACCGGCTCGCAGAAGATCGTATGCGTTTTCATCAGTAATTCTCAGCCTTGAGCTGGAAGTAGGCCTGCGGATGGTTGCAGACGGGGCAGACTTCGGGCGCCTTGGGGCCGATGACGATGTGGCCGCAGTTGCCGCACTGCCAGATGCAGTCGCCCTCGCGGGAGAAGACCACCGCGTCCTCGATGTTCTTGAGCAGTTTGCGGTAGCGCTCCTCGTGCTCCTTTTCGATGGCCGCCACGCCCAGGAACAGCTCGGCGATCTCGTCGAAGCCCTCTTCCTTTGCGGTTTTGGCGAAGCCGTCGTACATGTCGGTCCACTCGTAGTTTTCGCCGTCGGCGGCGGCCTTCAGGTTCTCGGCGGTGTCGCCGATGCCGCCCAGCAGCTTGAACCAGATCTTTGCGTGCTCCTTCTCGTTGGCCGCGGTCTCCTCAAAGATGTTGGCGATCTGGACGTAGCCGTCCTTCTTGGCCCTGGAGGCGAAGTAGCTGTACTTGTTGCGGGCCATGGATTCGCCCTGGAACGCGGTCCACAGATTCTTTTCAGTCTGGCTGCCTTTTAATTCCATGATTTATCTCTCCTTTCATCGCTTTTCAGCGTACGGCCATTATAGCATGCGGACGCTGTTCTGACTATACTCATACACATTATTGTGCGAATTTGGAGGTCACCATGTCCATTCTAACGCCGCCCTTTGAGGAACTGGCGCAGCGCTATGAGCGGGAGCTGTATCTGACCTGTTACGGCATCCTCGGCCACCGGGAAGACGCCGCGGACGCCCTGCAGGAGACGATGCTGCGCGCATGGCGCGGCTTCCGCGGCTTCAGGGGCGAAGCGCAGTGGCGCACCTGGTTCCACCGCATCGCGGTCAACACCTGCATCGACATGCTGCGGAAACGCAAACCGGATTCGTCCCTCGACACGATGGCGGAAGACGGATTCGATCCGCCGGACAGCCGCGCCAGCGTGAGCGGGGAACTGGAGGCAAAGGAACGCAAGCGCCGGCTGCGGGAGGCCATCGGCGAGCTGAACGAGAAGGACCGGATGCTCATCGTCCTGCGCGACGTGCGCGGCATGTCCTACGAGGAGATCGCTTCCACGCTGCGGCTGCCCCTGGGCACGGTCAAAAGCCGTCTGAAACGCGCGAGAGAGCATCTGGTAAAAATACTGTCCGCGGACGCGGAACTTTTTGGACGGGAAAACGTCAGTAACACTGAAAGGAGGAGTAAGCGATGACCTGCACGGAATTTGAACGCCTGCTGGATCAGAAGGAGCCGGACGCGCAGACCGCAGAGGCCATGCAGCGTCACGCTGAACAGTGTGAGCACTGCAGGATGCTGATGGAGCTCCGTGCCCTGGATACAGGTGAGGAAGTCCCTGAGGAGGTCAGTGTCCGCTGGCGGGCCGCCCTCCGCACGGAACAGGCGAAACAGAGGGAGCGGGGCCGGAAAGGGCTGTTCCAGTACAGGTTCCTGGCTCCGCTGGCTGCGGCGATGGCTGTCCTGGTCGCAGCGGTCGCGCTCCGCGGCTCCGTCACGGACGTGGAAAAGGCGAAAAAAGCTGCGCTGCCCACTCAGACTGCCGCCGTAGAAGCAAGGGAAGAGCCCGCTGAGCCCGCCGAATCGGTAGAAAACAGCATTCCGGCGATGGCCACACCGATCACATCGGGACTTTCGACCGCTATGCCGACGCGCCTCCCGGCATTTGAAAGCGCCGCGAGCGAGCCCGCGGGGGATTTTGCGGCGATGGAGAGCGTACCGGCCATGGAGAATGAGGAAGACATCCCGGCTGACGAAGCGGCCTTCGAGGACGAACCTGTGGATGAAGCGGCGGCTGAAGAGCCTGCCGGTGACGAAGCGGTCTTCGAGGACGAACCCGTGGACGAAGCGGCGGCTGAGGAGCCTGCCGGTGACGAAGTGCTCCTCGACGGGGATTTCGACGTACCGATGTTCGCGGAGCCTTTCAACGCGGAAGCGATGGATCAGGCAGCTAAAGGCGGGGACGTCGTCACCCTGACCTGGACGGCCGGAGATCCGGAGAAAACGGCTGTTCAGCTGACCGAAGCCCTGGCTAAAACCGGCTGTGAAGCTGAAATGGCGATTTCTGAGGACGGAAGCGCGCACGTATCCCTGGCCGTTGCCGGGGAGCAGTGGCCCGCGGTCCGCGATCTGATCGCGCAGGCGGGCTATGCGGGCAGCCCAGCGCTGGATGAGATCAGTTTCGGCGGATCCGGCAGCGTTTACCTGACCCTGAACATTGAAAAAGAGGAGTAACCGTAAATGAAAACTGTTGTGAGAATCCTGGCACTGGCCGCTCTGATGGCGCTGTGCCTGTCCATACCGGCGCTGGCGGACGCGCCGACCGTTACCGTGAACGGATCCGCCCAGGTATCTGTGGCGACTGACCACGCGATCATCCATCTGGGCGTCCGCACCAAGTCGGAAACGCCCACCGAAGCGCAGGCGGAAAACAAACAGCGCACGGAAGCGGTGATGAAGGCGCTGATCGGGGAATGCGGCATCGCCGAGGACAAGATCGCCACCAGCAGCTTCAGCATCTACACCCAGTCCGAATGGGTGGAGGGCACCAGCGAGGAAAAGCAGTATTACCAGGTGACGCACCAGCTCAGCGTGACGGTATCGGATATCGACAAGGCCGGCGCCGTGATCGACACCGCCGTGGAAGCGGGCGCCAATATCATCGATTACGTGTCATTCGAGTCCAGCAGCATGAAGGAAGCCTATGAAAAAGCCCTCAGGGAAGCCGTAGCCGACGCGAAGCACAAGGCGGAACTGATCGCCGAAGCCTCCGGCATGAAACTGGGAGACCTGGTTTCCATCACCACTACCAGCGGAGGCGGCGAGTTCTACAACAATTCCTTCCGGATGAAGGAGGAGGCAGCCGACGCCGCCGGCGCGACCAAGCTGGCACCCGGCACGCAGAACACCACCGCCGGCGTGACCGCAGTATGGGAAATGATCCCTGCCGAGTAACGCCATGAACAGAAAGATCGTGTGGGGCATACCCATCGCCATGGTGGTCCTGGGGCTGCTGACCGTGATGCTCAGCTATCTCCAGCCGGCCTTCACAGCGACTGTTCAGGAGAGGGGGCAGGTGTACTATACGCCTGCGAAACGCTCCGCCCGGTCGAGGCGGTCGGCCAGGTACAGGACGACCCTCAGGGTCACCTATACGGACGGCCAGGGCAGGAACGTGGAGGCCGAAGTGCCCTTTGAGACCGTTTATCTGAACGAAGTGCCGGAGCCGGGGGATGAGATCGCTGTCACCCGGAGCCTGACCGGCATGGTCACGCACCCGGACCGGAGGCTGGTCGGCATCGGCGGCGGCTGCGCTGTGATCGGCGGGTATTTCCTGTTTGCTATCCTGCTGACCAGGCGGAGCATGGACCGCAGTTGGGGCATGAAGCAGAAGAAAAATGAATAAATAACGCCATGCCGGGATAACACCGGCATGGCGCTTTCGTATCATTCTTTCTGCTTGCGGATCAGTTCCGTTTCTGCCGGAATTCTTCCGGCACCACCCAGGGATCGCGTTTCTGCGCGGCGGGTTTTTCGGACGCGGGCTGAGGAGCGGCTTTGGGGACTTGCTGGGGCGCGCTGTCCGGGTTCCGGCGGGGACGCGGGGGACGGGGCGGCCGCTGCGGCGCTGCCTCGGCGTTGTCCGTCGCCGCATCTGCGGGTTTGCGGGGCGGACGGTTCTGCCGCTGCTGGGGCCGGGGTGCTGGCTTGCGGCGCTGTTCCGGCTGCTCCTCTGCGGTTTCAGTGCTGTCGTCCGGCGGCAGCGCGGCGTCCGCATCGTCGTCCGGCACATCCATTTCGGAAGCTTTCAGCACGTGCATGATCTGCGGGTCGGGCGCGTCCTCGTCGGTATCCGCGGCGACAGGCTGGGGCTGTACGCCCGTGATACGCTGCACCTGGTCGGCGGGATAGTCCTTGAGCTCCGTCATGTCGTTGCTCTTGGTGATGCGGACGCGCACGCTCTCCTTCAGGATATTGACTTCCGCCACCACGCCGTCTCCGTCGGGCGTGTGCACGGGCTTGCCCACCCGGGGCAGGGCGCGGCTGGTCTTCTCATAGAATTCTTCCTCGTACTGGAGGCAGCACATCAGGCGGCCGCAGGCGCCGCTGATCTTGGTGGGATTCAGGGAGAGGTTCTGCTCCTTGGCCATTTTGATGGACACGGGATGGAAATCCCCCAGGAAGCGCGCGCAGCACAGCGGCCGGCCGCAGATGCCCAGGCCGCCCATCATGCGCGCTTCGTCGCGCACGCCGATCTGCCGCAGTTCGATGCGGAGATGGAAAATGCTCGCAAGATCCTTGACCAGGGCGCGGAAATCGACGCGGGATTCCGCGGTGAAGTAAAAGAGCAGCTTGGTGTTGTCAAAGGTATATTCACAGCTGACCAGCTTCATCGGCAGCTGGTGCTCGGCGATCTTCTGCTTGCATACGTCAAAGGCGTTCTTTTCGCGGACTTTGTTCTCCGCCTTATGGTCGATGTCCTCCTGGGTCGCTACGCGCAGCACCGGGCGGAGCGGGGGAACGATCTCCTCTTCCGGGACGTCGGTGGGCCCGGTCACGGCTTCGCCCATTTCCTGGCCGCGGGCGGTTTCCACGATCACCGTATCGCCGGCGGACGCGCCGGTTTCCAGCGGATCGAAATAATAGAGCTTTCCGGCGTTCTCAAAGCGGACGCCTACGATAATGGCCATTTCTTGAATTCCTCCACGATGGTCTGCAG
>JBGUIY010000091.1:0-12476 GCA_045113475.1 Christensenellales bacterium
GCCCAGACGATTCTGGACGGCATGAAGGCAGCCACCGGCGTGGCCGGCGGTACGGTACGCATGAATGACGCGTATGTGGGCAATAACTATGCCAGGATGCCCACGTTCCTCCTGGAATGCGGGTTCCTTTCGACACCTGCCAACGACTGGATTTTGACCACGGACGATTATCAGGAGAAAATCGCCGCCGGCATTACGGACGGTCTGGTCAACGTGGTGGAAGGCCGGCTGAGCAAGTGGAGTCCGGCAGAATAACCAAGTTATGCTCATATGATTAGAATAGTAAATGTTAATAAACTTCGCTGTAATCACAAATGGTGGCCCTGTAGCGGCGGCCCCTGGGCCGCCACCTTCGTGGCGTATATGCTGTCTCAATAACGAAGACGACCCAAAAACTATCAATTGAACAATTATATCGCAAGTATGGCGGCCCAGGGGCCGCCGCTACACTGGATATTTCCTGTTATATTCAACACCCATCGGTGATTTCCCGCAATATATGATTCATGATAGAACGTCCATGAATATAGCTGAAAACAGAATAGAATAAAAAGGGCATGCTGTGGGATTTGGCAGCATGCCTCTTTGACATTGACGTTATCTGTATTTACTTTGATAATGGACGATTTGCTTCCATTCGCCTGAAAGCACGGACTTCAATCAGGCTCAGCGCGGCCAGGCCTGCCATCATCACCGCGTAGCACAGGCCGTGGGGGATGGAAATCTTCCCGTTAAGCGCGAACTCCAGCACCACGAATACCGCGGCCACCGGAAAGCAGTACAGGACAGGCATCCAGCGGCTCCGAACGCCCGGGGTTTTGATACAGTACACCAGCAGCACCACGGCGGCGCCCAGCATGCAGAGCAGCTGCTCCACCTTGACGAACAGCCATGTAAAGCTGTCGGAACGCAGGCTCTCGCACAGAATCTGCAGCAGGAACAGATAGAAAAGCGAGCGCAGGAAGCGCTGTTTCCTGAAACGCGTGATGCAAAGCACAAACACTACCAGGGTGAGCAGCCCTTCCAGCATGAAAACGGCATACAGCCATTCGTCATACTCGTTGGACACCGCCAGGGGAAAGAAACAATGCTCCGGATGCTCCCAAAACAGCATATCCCGGACGCCCACGCCATCCAGCGTGACCTCGCCGAACCGGGCCAGAGCCGCCAGCAGCAGGCCTGCCGGGGCAAAGGAATCCAGAAGTTCCATGGGCTTTTGCCGCGTAAGGCGGGCGCTGAGGACGACGCCCAGACAGAAACCGGCCACGCCGCCGTAATAGCTGAAGGTGCCCATGGTGACATCCACCAGGGATTTCAGCCAGCCATTCATCACCATGAAATCGATCATGGCCAGGTAATAGACCAGCTTGGCGAGCACGGCGCCCAGGATCGTGCCGAGCGCGCTGATCAGCAGGCATAGGGCGGGAAGATCCTTTTTTCCCCGGTTCATGAAGGCGAACAGGCCCAGGGAAATCACCAGTGAGCCCAGGTACCACAGTACATATTTCAGGTTCATCGTTATTCCTTAATCCGGCTGATAGGCGCTGGCGAAGTAGACAATATCCACCAGCTTGCGGATATCCTCAGGCTTGATGCTGGTGTTGTTGATGCGGCGGCCCAGGAACAGGAGCTGGGTGGAAATGCCGCCATCCAGGTTATAAGCCTGCTGTACGTTGGGCTCCAGGTAGAGGATCATATCAGCCATTTCCGACAGCTTCAGGCCGCGGTGGGCGCAGGCCACGACCATATACTCCAGGGGTCCGATCTGGCACAGGACCATGCGCTCCTTCATTGATTCGGGTTCACAATAGGTGGGAGCCGCACTGAGGTTCTCATTCCTCCGGCCATCCTTTATCAGGGCCGGACCGAAGCACAGGGCGTTGACTATCTTTTTGCCGTCGACCTGGGTTTTATCCATTTTCTCGGGGTGTTCCTCGGCAAGGAAAATATGGAAATCCCCGTCCTCATCGATCAGCAGCAGGTCCTGATTCGGGCCCATGGATTCTTTATACACGATGCCCTGGCGCAGCACGAAACGCTTGGCGTCGCCGCTGTAATAATCGCCGCCGAAGGCCACTACGGCGTTGGCACGGTTGGACATGATCTCTATATTGCCGGGAACGCTCCGGTCGAATCCCCGCATGGACATCGTCCTCAGTTGCGAAGGATTGGCGATCTTCACCCGCAGCGCGTACAGCCGGGTTTCCTTCCCGTCGGGCAGGATCGGCCTGTCATTCCGCCGGGTCACATGAATGGACGGATCCTGATATTCCATCAGGCCGATTTCATATTTTCGCTGGGGCGGGGTGCCGCCGGAGAAATCCATCGGCAGCGTCAGAATCTCAGCGAAAGCGCTGACCTGGCAAACGAGCAGCAGGACTGTCAGAGCGACAAGGATTCGGGAATGTTTCATAGGGAGATGCCTCCAACCGCAGGATACGGGCGCAGCCCGGGAAAATGCGTGATCAGACCGACCAGGTCAATATACCATAATTGATGCGGTTAATCAAGAAATAACAGAATCATTCGGCAATCCGCAATGACCCGGCAGAGCCGGTCCGCCGCGCAGACCGTTCACTGAATGCTGATATGTTCAAAGAGATCGTTTTTTGACTCGTCGGGCCCCACTGCCGTATAGTACAGGCCGAATATACTGTTGTCGTATTTATCCGAGTCGTCGTTCATGCTGAAATGCGTCTGCTGCGAACGGTGCTTGTCGTACGCTTCCTTCGACAGGAAAAGGGGGCTGATGGGGCTGTCCGGGGAGAAGGGCTTGTTCCAGTCCACTTCGATCCTGTTTTCGCTGTACAGGTGGAAGTACACTTTTTTGACTTCCCAGACCCCGTATTCCCGTACCGACTCGGGATCATAGCCTGCATCCATGGCCAGGGGGATGGCCCCGGAAATCAGCTGGGAAGTCAGCTTGTGCTGCGCGTGGCCGTATTCGCCCTCCGGATCGGGGCCGACGATGATCTCGGGCTTGTATTTCCGTATGAGCCGCACGACTTCCTTCTGTGGGTCCACGCCGTTCATGCTCCACGTTTTCAGGGCGTTGCTGACGCTGTAACCCCACTGGTCGCGCCAGTTCAGGAAGATGGGGTGATTGCGCAGGCCGGCTGTCCACAGGCCGTCCAGCGCTTCGCCGTAACGGGTGCGCCCGCAGTTGGTCATATAGACGACGCCTACGTCGGCGCCTATGTGACAGGCGTAGGGGATCGTGCCGCCCAGATAAAGCAGTTCGTCGTCCTGATGGGGTGAAAACGCCATCAGATCCAGCTTCTCCGGCAGGGGCTGCCACTTCTGCACGGCGTTGTCAGGGTGGTTCGCGTCGTAAACGCACAGATTCCTGACCCAGTTGTCTTCCCCGCCCACGGACAGCCGCACCTGCCGCGTTCCGGACGGGAACTCCACGGCGTCTGCGTAGAAGCCCGTCGTCCTGGTTTCCTCGGAGATCGTTTTCATGCCGGCGTCCAGGCATACCACGTGGAACGATTCCGCCGGGAAGCGCCATTCGATGGTCATCATCACCGCCGAGCCGTCTTCGGGCAGGTGAATGGTCAGGGTTTTGTCGGCAGCGGAAGGCGTCCAGCTGCGCCCGGCCATTTTTTCCTGGTTCCTGCCCGCCGAAAATCTGCACCGGTCGTTGATGTTCCGAACCGCCTTGAAAATGCCGCAGACGTACACCGGCGCCCGGTAAATATCCATCAGCCTGCCGTCTGCTGCGCCCTGGATCAGCAGCGTTTTCCGGCCGGGGGATACAGAAGGGAACTCTACGGCGCGGCACACGGCCCCGATATCCAGGACGGCGGCGGGCTCCTTCACTTCCTTCACCACCGTGTGCTCCATGCGCTGGAGCCGTTCGTCCCAGAGGAAGAAGAACAGCGTGTCCAGCGGAGCGTCTGCCTGAACGGTGCCGTGGATCGCCATGGATTTGGCCAGAGACGGGGCGGGAAACAGATACTGTTCCAGCGCCAGATCGCTGACGATGCTGCCGGTATGCGCCGCGCCGCTTGCCGTTCCCTTCGGATTCAGCTTGGATTTCAGCGCATATCCGTCCATCCCGTCGAAACTGATCCTGTAGTATTCTCCGCGGACTCCTGTGATCCGGCAGGCGACGCCCTTTTTCAGCGTACCTACCCGCTCCGTTTTGTTCGTGTCGCTGTATACGGGCAATTCCGCCGTACCGCGGGCCAGCGCCGCAGACGCGGCCACGCCGGACGGGCAGGTGGATTCCATCGCGTTTGCGCCGCGCGTGAAGAGAAGCAGGACAAACAAAGGCAGAATGGCAAACAGCACCCCGGCGCGGCGTCTCTTCATAAGCATACTCCCCCTGTGAACGAAACCTGACCACAGCGGCGCAGCGCGGCTGTGATTTTGACGTATTATATCATAATTTCCGGGAATAATCCACACAATGAACAGGAACGGACACAAAAATCGGGGACGCGCCCTGCGGCGTATCCCCGATATGATGTTTCAGGAAACACTGATTAAATGAGGTGATCAGATGATGCATGGATAATTTGGTCTGATGTAGCCGTATGAAGTGAGACGTAATTGATTCGCGCACGCGCCGCGGACTTAGTTTTACTTCGCGTACTCGGTGCTGCGGGTCTCGCGGATGACGTTCACGCGGATCTGGCCGGGATACTCGAGTTCCTTTTCGATGCGGCGGGCGACTTCCTTGGCCATGACCTGGGTGCCCTCGTCGGACACGTCCTCGGGCTTGACCATGATGCGCACCTCGCGGCCGGACTGGATGGCGAAGCACTTATCCACACCGCGGAAGGAGTTGGCGATCTCTTCCAGCTTCTCCAGGCGCTTGATGTAGTTCTCCAGCGATTCGCGGCGGGCGCCGGGGCGAGCGGCGGAAATGGCGTCCGCGGCCTGCACCAGCACGGCCTCGATGGTCTGGGGCTCCACGTCGTTGTGGTGGGCCAGGATGCAGTGGATCACGGCCGGGCTCTCGTGGTACTTGCGGGCGAGCTCGCCGCCGATGGATACGTGGGTGCCCTCCTGCTCGTGGTCCACGGCCTTGCCGATATCGTGCAGCAGGCCGGCGCGCTTTGCCAGCTGAACGTCCGCGCCGAGCTCGGCGGCCATCATGCCGGCCAGGTGGCTGACCTCGATGGAGTGCTTGAGCACGTTCTGGCCGTAGCTGGTACGGTAGCGCAGGCGGCCCAGCAGCTTGACCAGTTCCGGATGGATGCCGTGCTGGCCGGTCTCGAAGATGGCCTGGTCGCCGGCTTCGCGGATCTGCTGGTCGATCTCCTTCTTCGCCTTCTCGACGCATTCCTCGATGCGGGCGGGATGGATGCGGCCGTCCATGATGAGCTTTTCGATGGCCAGGCGCGCGGTCTCGCGGCGCACGGGATCGAAAGCGGATACGATCACGGCTTCGGGCGTGTCGTCGATGATCAGGTCCACGCCTGTGGCGGTCTCCAGGGCGCGGATGTTGCGGCCCTCGCGGCCGATGATGCGGCCCTTCATATCGTCGTTGGGCAGGTTGATGACGGAAACGGTGGTCTCCGCCACGTGGTCGGACGCGCAGCGCTGGATCGCCAGGGCGATGATGTTGCGGGCTTTCTTTTCGCCCTCCTCCTTGGCTTTGCTCTCGATGTCGCGCACCAGCACGGCGGCGTCATGGTAAGCGTCCTTCTGGACCCGGTCGATGACGGTCTGGCGGGCTTCGTCCTGGGTCATGGCGGCGATGCGCTCCAGCTCGGCGATCTGCTTCTGCTTGAGGGCTTCCGCTTCGCTTTCCAGGTTTGCGATGCTCTCCTGCTTCTTGACGAGGGCCTTTTCGCGCTGATCGAGGGCGTCCAGCTTCTTGTCGAGCTGTTCCTCTTTCTTGTCCAGCTGTTCCTCGCGCTGCTGCGCGCGGCGTTCGGAGCGCTGGATATCGGCGCGGCGGGCGTTGATCTCCTTGTCGAGTTCGGATTTCTGCTGAAGAACTTCTTCCTTGGCCTTCAGCTTCATTTCCTTGGCTTCTTCATTTGCTTTGCGCTGGGAATCGTCCACGAGCTTGCGCACGTATTCCTCAGTCCTGCCGATCTTGGATTCGACGGTCTTCTTGTGATAGATATAGCCTGCAAAGATGCCGGCCGCCAGCGCGGCGGCGATCAGTATCACAGCCAATGTAATGGTCAACAGATGTGCACCTCCCTTTCTTTCGGATTTTTCCAGATTCTGATTACGCAAAAAAACGTGCGGCGGGTGTACGGCACGTTCATCCAATATCTTGTTTTCCGCACGGATGCCATGCGGTAAGAGACGGCACAACACCGCTGACTCCCCGGTCAGCCCGGTCCTGCCGGCTTCCTGACGTAAACTCACTGATGCGGTATCCCCGCGCTCCGGAGGGTATGGACTGCCCCCGCGCGGAATCTATCGCAGGAAATTCATAAGAATGTAAGCATACGCAAAACAGGTGTATCAGATAAACGGCGGATTTTCATGAACAAAACACAAAAAAACCTGCCGAACGTACTTATTTTATATGAGATTCGGCCATGTGTCAAGTGCAATATTCACACATGCGGCGTTTTTTTTCTCGCAATTTGCATAAAAACCGGACGGTCCCGGTTCAGGATTTGTTCAACATCATCCGGTAGAACGTACCTTCCCCGAGACCGGTCCGCTGGGTGAAGGGTTCGCCGTCGATGACGAACCCCGCTTTTTCGTAGCAGCGGACGGCCCGTGCGTTCCAGGTCCGGACCTCCAGGTACAGGGGCTTGCCCGGAAACATCGTTTCCGACAGGCCGCAGGTGGTCTCCAGCATTTCCCGGCCGTAGCCGCGGCAGCAGTATTCAGGCGCCACGCCGATGCCGATCATGATCTCCCGGTCTTCTTCATACAGGCAGGTGAAGCCGATCAGCGCGTCCCGGTCGTAAAAGGAAAAGCCGATGAAGCCGGGATGGGCGAAGCTGACGCCCTTTTTCCTGTCCTCTTCATACGGCCGGGTGTTGTATAAAGCGTAATCGCCGGTGTAGCGCCAGTCGGCGATCAAGTATTTTTCGTCTTCCGTCATGGCATGGTGGGTCAGCATGATCTCTCCCGGTATCGTCAGCGCTATGCTTCACGCATGGTTTCGATGCGCACGTCGGGCATCAGGGTCTGGAGCCGTTCGCCCATGGAGGGGCCGCCGTCCCGCGGGGAAGCGCCGATCACGATGCCGGTCACCTGGTGGGTGCGGGCGTAATCGGTGATGGTCTTCTCGACCTCGGGGGAAGTGATGATCTCCATCTCGGCGTCCGCGCCGCGGGCCTCGGCGTAAAGCTGGTTGAGGGCCGCGGTGATATCCGGGCTGCCCATCAGCGTTTTCTGGCGGGTGCGCACGTGCAGCACCAGAAGATCGGCGCGCTGCGCGTCCGCCAGCTCCCGCCCCCTGCGGATCAGGCGGGCGCACTGCAGCTGTCCGGTCACGCAGACCAGGATCTTGTTTTCGGACATGGCAAACCTCCGGTTACACCGCCGGAGCGGGCTGTTCCGCTCCGGACAGCGTGTTGTATGCGGATACGAACTTGTCGTAACTCACGATGTGCAGCATATCCCCGGACTTCCAATCGGGGATCGGCTTCTGGGCGTCGTAGTAGAACAGGCGGTCGTCTTCCGGATCCTGCTTTTCCCCGACGTTCAGGTAAAAGGCGTAGAACATCACGTTGTTGCGCTCCACGGGCGTATTTTCCATGCGCAGGTAATGCCCGTCGCACTCCTTCTGCGAGGAGCCCATGGCGCTCTGGATGTGCTCCCGGTAGGCTTTTTTCGGGACGTAGACCATCTGGTAAATGAAGATGATCCAGCAGCCGGTCAGCGAACTCAGCAGGATGGTCAGCCACTTGACCCGGATGACGAAGGAGAAGACCGTTGCGCCCAGCAGCGGTATGGCGGGCAGCAGCATCAGCAGCAGCGCTTTTTTCGCCGCCTGCCGCGCGGCGTCCAGATCGTTCTTGTCGTACATGGAAAAGCCTCCGGTTCCTGATCTTTACCCTGATTATAGCATAAGAAAGTGTGCAAAAAAAGGGCAGCAGGTTGTCAGTTGTGTACCCCGCGGAGGGATCCGCTCCGGCGGAATGATCATGAATGTATCTGCTTTTCTCAGGATTCGTCAAGCGCCAATCTGCCTCTTGCTTTTTTGCTTAAATTGACATAGAATATGTAAGAAAAATCAGCTCATTCTGTAAAGATTGGAGTCATGCGTATGGAATATGTCATCGGCGTAGATTTGGGCACTTCAGGCACAAAAACGGTGCTGTTCGACCGCAACGGCCAGACTGTCGCGGCCAGCACGGTGGAATACCCGCTGTATCAGCCCTTCAACGGCTGGGCGGAGCAGGAGCCGGAAGACTGGGTCAACGCGGCCTTCACCACGATCCGCGACGTGCTGGAAAAGAGCCAGGTGGATCCGAAGGACATCGCGGGCCTTTCCCTGTCCGGCCAGATGCACGGCCTGGTCCTCGTGGACGACCAGGGCAAAGCGCTGGGCCGTTCCATTATCTGGTGCGATAACCGTACCATCGAAAGCTGCGACGAGTTCACCCGCCTGGTGGGCGGCCGCGAGGAACTGATCCGCATCAGCGCGAACCCGGCGCTGACCGGCTTCACCGCCGGCAAGGTGCTGTGGACCCGCGAGCATCTGCCCGAGGTCTGGGCAAAGGCGCGGCGCATCCAGCTGCCCAAGGACTATGTACGCCTCCGCCTGACCGGCGAGTACTTTATGGAAATGAGCGACGCCTCCGGCACCAATCTGCTGGACGTGCCGCACCGCTGCTGGTCCCGGGAGATCGCGGAGCGTACCGGGATCCCTGAGAGCCTGCTGCCGCCGCTGCTGGAGAGCTGTGACGTGGCCGGCTGCATCACCGCCGAAGCCGCGAAACTGACCGGCCTGCGCGAGGGGATGCCCGTCATCGCCGGCGCGGGCGACAACATGGCGGCCGCCATCGGCACCGGTGTGGTGGAGAAGGGCAAGGCCTTCACCACCATCGGCACCAGCGGCGTGGTCTTCGCCCATTCCGACACGGTGCAGATCGATCCCCAGGGCCGCGTGCATACCTTCTGCGCGGCGGTGCCCGGCTGCTATACGGTGATGAGCGCCTCCCTGGCGGCGGGCCTGAGCCTCAAGTGGTGCCGCGACCGCTTCTTCCAGGCGGAGATCCAGGTGGCCGAGGAAATGGGCACCGACTCCTACGTGCTGATGAACAAGGAAGCCGACCGGAGCCCCATCGGCGCGAACCGGCTGATCTACCTGCCCTACCTGATGGGCGAGCGCTCCCCGCTGCTGGATCCAGAGGCCCGCGGCGCGTTCATCGGCCTCTCCGCCATGCACACGCGGCAGGACATCGTGCGCAGCGTGATGGAGGGCGTCATGTACTCCCAGTGGCAGAACCTGAACGTCCTGCGCGGCATGCACGTGGCGCCGGAGGCCATGCTGGCCTGCGGCGGCGGCGCCAAGAGCCCCTTCTGGCGCCAGATGATGGCGGACATGTTCGACATGCCCGTGGCGACGCTGCAGAACACCGAAGGCCCCGCCCTGGGCGCGGCCATCCTGGCGGGCGTCGGCGCAAAGCTGTATTCCGATATCCCCACCGCCTGCCGCCAGCTGCTCAAGGCCAGCGAGCCCGTGCAGCCGGATGCCGCACGGCACGCGCAGTACGAGAAATTCTTTGATCTGTACCAGAAGCTATATCCCGCTCTGAAAGAGTCCTACCACGAGCTGGCCAATATCGAGTGAGAGGAGAGAACGTCATGAAGATCATTCCCGTAACCGATCCCGCGTTTGCGCCGTACGGGCGCGTCGTCGAAGGCTATCCGGTCGCCGGCCTGCTGAAGGCGCTGGAAGAGAAGACCCCCTGCCCGGAGGGCACGGTGTACTTCCCGAAGGTCGACGCCCTGCACGAGGCGGAAAACGCCGCGGAGATCGGCGACTGCCTGTTCGGCGGCATGCCCTATCAGCTGGGCTGCTGCAACGGCCACAACACGAAGCTCAACTGCCTGGAGTATCACCGGGACAGCGAGTTCAACCTGGGCACGGAGGACTTCATTCTCCTGCTGGCCAAGATGGACGACATCGTGGACAACGTGCTGGACACCGCGAAGGTCAAGGCTTTCTGGTGCCCGAAGGGCGTGCTGATCGAGGTGTACGCCACCACGCTGCACTACGCGCCCTGCCATAACGACCCCGCCAAGGGCTTCCGCGTGCTGGTAGGCCTGCCCGCGGGCACCAATACCGATTACCGCCCCGGCACCGGCGCCAACACGCTGGACAAGTCCCTGTGGGCGCGCAACAAATGGCTGCTGGCCCATCCCGAAAGCGGCGAGGCCGCCAAAGGCGCTTACGTTGGATTGAAGGGGATCAACCTGGACATTCAGGGTGATATTCCTTTCTCTCAGAGATAAAGGAGGAGATTGACATGCTTACCAACATCCCGGAAGTCAAACTGGGCATTATCGCGGTATCCCGCGACTGTTTCCCCATCGCGCTGAGTGAAAAGCGCCGCGCCGCCATCGTCAAGGCCTGCAAGGGCGGGATCTACGAGTGCCCCGTGACGGTCGAGAACGAGCTGGATATGTGCAAGGCCGTCAAGGACGTGAACGACGCCGGCTGCAACGCCCTGGTCGTGTTCCTGGGCAACTTCGGTCCGGAGACCCCCGAAACCCTGATCGCCAAGAACTTCGACGGCCCCTGCATGTTCGTGGCGGCCGCTGAAGGCGACGGCGACATGATCAACGGCCGCGGCGACGCGTACTGTGGCATGCTGAACTGCTCCTACAACCTGGGCATGCGCCACCTGAAGGGCTATATCCCCGAGTATCCGGTGGGCACCGCCGAGGATATCGCGAAGATGATTGCGGACTTCGTGCCCGTCGCCCGCGCCGTCATCGGCGTCAGGAACCTGAAGATCATTACCTTCGGCCCCCGTCCCCAGGACTTCTTCGCCTGCAATGCTCCCATCAAGGGCCTGTACGAGATCGGCGTCGAGATCGAGGAGAACAGCGAGCTGGACCTGCTGGTGTCCTACAAGGCCCACGCCGGCGACAAGCGCATCGCCGAGGTCGCCGCGGACATGGCCAAGGAAATGGGCGAAGGCAAGTACTATCCCGAAATGCTGGAGCGCATGGCGCAGTTCGAACTGACGCTGCTCGACTGGGCGGAAGCGCACAAGGGCGCCCGCAAATACGTGGCCTTCGCCGACAAGTGCTGGCCGGCTTTCCCGGAGCAGTTCGGCTTTGAGCCCTGCTACGTCAACAGCCGTCTGGCCAGCCGGGGCATCCCGGTCTCCTGCGAGGTCGACATCTACGGCGCGCTGAGCGAATACATCGGCATCTGCGTGTCCGGCGATACCGTCACCCTGCTGGACATCAACAACAGCGTGCCCCAGTACATCTATGACGAGGACATCAAGGGCAAGTACGACTGCAGGCTCACCGACACCTTCATGGGCTTCCACTGCGGCAACACCCCGTCCTGCAAGATGTGCTCCGACCGCGCCATCAAGTATCAGCTGATCCAGCACCGCCTGCTGGAGCCGGCCGGCAGCGAGCCGGACTTCACCCGCGGCACCCTGGAGGGCGACATCGCCGCCAGCCCCATTACCTTCTACCGCCTTCAGTGCGACAGCGAGGGTGTGCTTCGCTCCTACATTGCCCAGGGCGAGATCCTGGACGTGCCGACCCGCTCCTTCGGCGGCATCGCCGTGTTCAGCATCCCGGAAATGGGCCGCTTCTACCGCCACGTGCTGATCCAGAAGCGTTATCCGCATCACGGCGCGGTGGCCTTCGCTCATGTGGGCAAGTACCTGTTCGAAACCTTCAAGTTCCTGGGCGTGCAGGACATCGCTTACAACCAGCCCGCGAACCTGCCCTATCCGACGGAGAATCCCTTCGCCTGACAAACCAGCCTGAATGCGAGAAACCGCTGAGGATCTCAGCGGTTTCTCCATTCAAACGAGAAATAAGTGAGGAGCGAAGAATGAAGAGTGAGGAATGAGGAGTGAGGAGTTATGGCAGAAACGCCGTGAGGCGGCGTTTCGGATTATATTGCCTGCCTGCGGCAGGATACGGAAATCAATCGATCTCTGAGCCGCAGGCGAAGAGATCCCACCTGAACTCCTCACTCCTCATTCCTGACTATTATCTTCACTCCTCACTCATGGCAGAGCTATTATTATGAAGACCTCTCTGATCATGGAGGGCGGCGCGATGCGCGGCATGTCCACCTGCGGGGTGATCGACGTGCTGATGGAGCATGGCATCGCCTTCGACGCTGCGGCGGGGATCTCCGCCGGCGCGGTGTTCGGGTGCAATTTCAAGTCGCGCCAGATCGGCCGCCCTGTACGGTACAACAAAAAATACTGCAGCGATCCGCGCTACTGCAGTCTGCGGTCGCTGATCCAGACCGGCGATCTGTACGGTGCGGATTTCTGCTACCGGGAGCTGCCGGACGAACTGGACGTGTTCGACCGTCAGGCATTCCGGGA
>JBGUIY010000092.1:0-7385 GCA_045113475.1 Christensenellales bacterium
GATCACCGCTTTGCAGCAGCAGATATCGTCGCTGCAGACGAAGCTGAATATGATGATGGATATCGAGATGCGCATGCCGGAAATGGAGACGAACCACTGCCGTGAATGGCACTCCATGCCGTATTACGCGCTGTTTTACGACGAATGCCGCAATCCGGGGCTGATCGCCGACTGGACAAAGCTCACGCCCTACGTGCTGTCCCTCGGCAGCATCGCGAAAGCCCAGCTGCTGGACCCGGAAACAGCGGATTTCAGCACCAGGCTGGGCCTCGGCATCATCGAAAAGCACCTGTATTCCCTGCCGCTGCGAAAAGAACCTCCCGTGCATTATATCGAAGCTTTCACCGGCGTGCGGTGCATCGTGCGGCTCAGGGACCCTCTTTATCCCAAGCGTTCGGAGCTGCAGCAGATATTCGATTACATCCGGCTCCGCAACCAGTCTCCTGCCGGAGATATGCTGCTGGGCATCCGCGGCAGCGACGAAGATGAAAACGGAATGTTTTACTATGTACGGGTCCTGCTGCCGACGGAAACACTGTAGACCGGCTGTACTTTTCGGCAGGATTCACTGACCGTTCAGCGATTTTTCGATCTCATACAGCCCTTCGATATGCTCAAACAGCCCGTCGTGGGCTTCATCGGGGCCGACAGAGGAATAAGCGAGGCCGTAGCGGCGGATATCGTAGGGGCCGTCGACGGCGACCTCATAGTGGCCGTTCTGCTGGGAGGAATGCAGCAGAAACGCTTCTTTGGCAACGTCAAAAGCGGTTTTGCCGCCGAAAGCGGACAGGGGGCGTTCAAAATCGAGCACCAGCCCGTTTTCCGGATACAGGTGGATATAATACTTTTTGACCTCCCAGGCGGGCAGGCCCCGCAGCTTCCGGGCATCAGGATCTGCCGCCATGCTCACGGCCTCCGTGCATGCGGCCACCATGATCTGATGCTGCACATGGCCGTATTCGCCGTTCACGTCCTGCGTCACCAGCACCTCCGGCCGGAACCGGCGGATCATGCGGGCGATCTTCACCGCCGTCTCACGCACGCCCTCCCAAGCGGCCAGCGCCCTTTCGTAAGTGATCTTCTTCCCGGTATCGGGAAGATTCATAAAAACCGGCCCCTGGCGCACGCCGCAATGCCAGAGGGCGTCCATCGCCTCGCAGCGCCGGTAAAAATATTTGGAAGCCATATAAACCAGCTGTACTTTCATGCCCAGCTGGCCCGCGTAAGTGGGCATCAGGCCACCCATCCACAGAATATCGTCGTCGGGGTGACAGGCCAGGATCATCAGATCCGCTTTATCCGCCGCCGCGTGATAATTCACCACCTCCGGGGGCAGTTCGCCGGCTCCGAACAGCCGCACCTCCATCACCCGCAATATGCCCTTGGTCACCGTCAGCCTGAAATGCGTCAGGCCGTTCAGCGGGATACAGTGCGTGTTGAACCGCTCTCCCTCCACCTTTACCTTCTGCCAGCGGCCGTTCTTTTTTTCCTTCACGATCACGAAATCCGGATTGTTGCAGGTCAGAGCATAGAGCGTATGGCACGGATGATCCGCGGGCAGCCTGAATTCTATATATCCTTCCTTATCGTGCCATTGCGTGCTGTAATCGCCGTCCGTCAGCACGCCCTGACCCGCGCCATGCCGGGAAAGGGTGATTTTCGCCATGGATGTGATATCCTGAGCCCTGTCCGGCGCTTCGGCGCCCGCCGCCGGGATCGCCGCCAGGCACAGGCATACTGTCAGCAGTATACAAAATCGGCTACGCATAAGCATCCCTCATTCAGCTTTCTGCCGGCCTTCCGGAAACACGCCTCACCGCGGTCATTTCACACTTCGCCATCTTTATTCCGGCTCAGGGACCGCTCGATCTCATACAGCCCGTCGATGTGCTCGAACAGCCCGTCGTGTGCCTCATCGGGGCCGACGGCGGAATAAGCAAGACCGTAGCGGCGGATATCATAGGGGCCGTCGATGGCGACCTCATAGCGGCCGTTCTGCTGAGAGGAATGCAGCAGAAAAGCTTCTTTGGCGACGTCAAAAGCGGTTTTGCCGCCGAAAGCGGGCAGGGGACATTCAAAATCCAGCACCAGCGCGTCCTCCGGATACAGGTGGATATAATACTTTTTGACCTCCCAGGCGGGCAGGCCCCGCAGATCCCGCTGCTTGGGGTCTGCTGCCATTTGCACCGCCTGGTTGCACGCCACTACCATGAGACGGTGCTGGTTATGCCCGTATTCCCCATTTGTATCCTGGGTCACCAGCACCTCCGGCCGGAACCGCCGGATCATGCGGGCAATCTTCACCGAAGTCGCGCGGATGCCGCCCCACTCCTTAACCGCCTTGACATAAGAGGATTTCCCATTATCCGGCATTTCCGCGAACACAGGCCCCTGGCGCACACCGCAGTGCCAGAGCGCGTCCATCGCCTCACAGCGGCGGTAATGAAAGCGGGAAGTCATATAGGCCACCTGCACCTTCATGCCAAGCTGCCCAGCATAGGTGGGCATCAGGCCGCCCAGCCAGAGGATATCGTCGTCGGGATGGCAGGCCAGGATCATCAGATCGGCCTTGTCTGCCGTTTCCTGAAAGTCCACGACGTCCGGCGGAAGCGTCCCCTGCCCGAAAAGCCGGACCTCCATCACCTTCAGTTGACCTTTGGTGACCGCCAAGCGGAAATGCGTCAGACCCTGGAGATGAAAGCTGCGGCTGTTAAAGGGCTCGCCCTCCACCGCCACCTTTTCCCAGCGGCCGTTTTTTTCCTCCTGCACAATCACGTTCTCGGGATGGCTCGAGATCAGGGCGTAAAGCGTATAGCAGGGCCGGTCCGCCGGAAGCATGAACTCCAGATAGCCGTTCTCCGCCGCCCATTGCGTGCGGTAATCGCCGTCGGTCAGGACCTCGGCACCAGCGTCTTTTCGCGACAGAGCAATCTGGGCGTAGGACGTGATATTCTCCGCCGTATCAGCACTCTCCGCGCCGCATGCAGATACGGCTGTCAAACAAATAATAAGCGTCATGAGCACGAGAAAATGATTTCGCATAAGCACCTCACGGTCTGATGATGATACCGTATATTATTCCGGTTTGCCGCCGCTTGTCAAGATACCGGCGCACGTCCAGGCGCGGTTTCCCTTTTGTCTGGCAAAAGCAAACAACAATATTACAATCTTCTTACATTATGATGTAGATAATGTAAAATCATCCCGCGCGCGTTGACATTGCTCAAACAGATGTAGTAAAATTCAATCGGGAATTTGCTTGATCCCATGATTATTCTTGAGATTTATATGGGGTTTCCATAACAAAAGGAGGTTTATCATGAGTCGTTTTATGAAGGTTGCCCTGTTAGCGGCACTCGCAGTGATGCTGCTGTGTATATGCGGCACGGTTCTCGCGGCAGATGAGCATGAATGGGTAAGCACCGGAAGATACGTTGATGCTACTTGTCAGGAACCCACCTATCGCATTGACGAATGCACCATCTGCCATATCACCCGGAAAGTCGCCATTGGTTCTCCCGATTCCAGCGCGCATTCCTGGAGCGGATGGGTAGAGGATGTGGCTCCCGGCTGTGAAACAACCGGTTCCCACCATCGCGTCTGCCTGAATTGCGGTAAGCGGGAAGATGGTTCCATTAAGCCGACCGGTCACAGCTATTCGTCCACCGTCACCAAAGAGGCCACATGCACGGAGTCCGGCGTCAGGTCCGTCGTTTGCGCCAACAACGCGCACCACAACTATACGGAGACCATCCCCGCCACCGGCCACAAGTGGGACTCCGGCAAGGATGATCCCGCCGCCACCTGCACCACCCAGGGCAAGAAGATCTATACCTGCACAGCATGCGGCCTGACCCGCGAGCAGACCGTTGCCGCGCTGGGCCACAAGTGGAACAGCGGCACCGTGACCAAGGAAGCCACCTGCACCGAGGCTGGCAGCCGCCATCAGGTCTGCCAGAACGACTCCTCCCACGAGCGGGACGTGACGATCCCCGCCACCGGCCACAAGCACACCCACTGGGTCGTGACCAAGGAGCCCACCTACACCGAAACCGGCGAACGCCAGCTCTGGTGCGACGACTGCAGCAAGCTGATCCGCACCGATAAAATGTCTGTCAAGATGTTCTACAACAATACCGTCTGCGCCATCGGCCCGCGCCTGCGCGACGTGAACCTGAGCCCCTACAACTCCGACAGCTGGTACATGTTCACGCCCTTCGACGCCTCCCGCGACGGCACCCAGACCTACACCCTGATCGCCAGCAACAAGTACGACGTGGGCACCGCCACCATCACGATCCGCGACGGCATGGTCACCTTCGATTACAAGGTGTACAACAACGTCGACATCACGCTGGAATTCTTCACCATCGTGAACCAGATGAGTGACCTGCATGAGTATGAACCCGAAGCCCTGTCCGGCGTCAGCCTGATCCCCGGCCATGCTTACAGCATCGCGGATGACTTCGGCGGCGACACCAACCTGGTGCTCTACTTCTGCAGCCGCGCCGACTATACGATCCACCGCAACGTCACCGTCGCCAACCTGGGCAACCCGTACCGCAACCTGTGCCGGACGATGCTCAGCATGATGGACAAGTAAGCGGCTGCAAGCCGTCAAAAAAAGAGCCGTTCCGCGGCTCTTTTTTGCTGATACTAATTCTCACCTAAAACATGCACATCTGTGGGCGGCTTTTGTGACATCTCAGTGTCAGCCGTCCTCACCGTATCTTCGGATACGCTTTCGGACGTCTTCCTTGACCTGTCCCAAAATCCATCCCACATATGCACATTTATTTAGATGAGAATTAGTATAAACCGGAAGGGACCGCCATTCAAAATGAACGTTATTGAAGTCACATCGTTTGACACGCCGGAAATCAGGCTGTTCCACGGCCTGACTGACGCCCAGCTGCGCAGCCGCCAGCGGCCGGAGGAGGCCGTGGTGATCGCGGAGGGCCCGAAGGTGGTGGGGACGGCGCTGGATTCCGGCCTGCGCCCCCTGGCCATGCTGATGCGCCGGAAGATGATCAGCGGCGCGGGCAGCGGGCTCATCGCCCGGGCGGGAGACATCCCCGTGTATACCGGCGACGACGACACCCTGGCCGCGCTGACCGGTTTCCGCCTCCAGCGGGCCTGGGTGCTCTGCGCCTTCCGCCGCCCGCCGGAGCGCGGCGCGGAAGCCTGCGTCCGCGGCGCCCGCAGGGTCGCTTACCTGGAGGGACTGAACGAACCCTCCAACGTCGGCGCGATCTTCCGCGCCGCGGCGGCCCTGGGGCTGGACGCGGTGCTCCTCTCCCCCGACTGCGCGGACCCCTGGCACCGGCGGGCGGTGCGTGTGTGCATGGGCGCGGTCTTTTCCCTCCCCTGGGCGCGGATCGGCAGCGAAGCCGCCGTCAGCCTGCTGAAGGCCGACGGCTTTACTACCCTCGGCATGGCCCTGCAGGATCCCTGCCTGGATCTGAGCGACCCGCGCATCAAAAACCTGGACAGGGCCGCCATCTTTCTGGGCACCGAAGATACCGGCCTGACCGCCGGCACCGTAGCCCGCATGGATCACGTCGTCCGCATCCCCATGGCCCGGGGCATCGACTCCCTCAACGTGGCCACTGCCGCTGCGGTGGCGTTCTGGGAATTACGGAAATGATATGAAAATGATCCGGTTTTGATCTGGATCAGATACGCATTTGATCCTTTACAAGGCAATATGCCATGGTATGATGATATCAGAAAAGCGCTCCGGTTCGGGGCGCTTTTTGTATTGCCTTCAAAGGAGTTTAAGAGCATGGATTACGGATATGTCCGGGTATCGAGCACGGACCAGAACGAGGACCGGCAGATGATCGCCCTGCATGAGCTGGGGATCGCCGACCGGCAGATTTATATGGACAAGCAGTCCGGAAAGGATTTCGAGCGGCCGCAGTACAAACGCCTGCTGCGGAAGCTGAAGCAGAACGACCTGCTCTATATCAAGAGCATTGACCGTCTGGGCAGGAATTATGAGGAAATCCAGCGCCAGTGGCGCATTCTGACAAAGGAAAAAGGGGTGGACATCTGCGTGATCGACATGCCGCTGCTGGACACCCGCCGCGGAAAAGACCTGGTGGGCACCTTCCTGAGCGATATCGTGCTGCAGGTGCTGTCCTTCGTGGCGGAAAACGAGCGTGTGAACATCCGCCAGCGCCAGACGGAGGGCATCGCGGCGGCAAAAAAACGCGGCGTGCGTTTCGGGCGTCCGCCGAAACCGCTGCCAGACAATTTCCACGACGTGCATCAGCGCTGGCGCGCGAAAAAGATCACTGTCAGCCAGGCCGCCGCGGAGTGTAGAATGTCACGCTCCACGTTCCATTACAAGGCCCGGAGTTATGAAAAAAGCGCCGAGTGAAGGCGCTCAGCGCTCAGGCTTCTTCGTCGGGATATATGTGCAGCTTTCTCATGTAATCGCTTCGTCCGAACAGTACCCTGTCTACGAGCATAGCCCCCTTTTCCAGCCGATAGAAAGCCATGTATGCTTTAAAAACGACGAAATAGTATCCCGTGAAAGCATCCTCATAATAAAGAGGAGAGCCGGATTCAGGGTAATCCGCTTTGGCTTCCACTTTATCCATCAGGTCATTGATATACTTTTCCGTTGTATCATGATCCTTTGAAGCCTCGAAGACTTCCGCCCAGATCCGGTCCAGGTCCCGGATCGCGATCCGGGAGTATTTCACTTGATATTTCATGGCCGTTTCCCATGAAATTGAGCACGGACATCATCGGAAGACACATAACCCTCCGTTTCTCCGGAACGCCGCCCGTCGTTGAGTTCGCACATGAGCCGCAGCATGGCTTTTGTTTTTTCGAATTCCTCATCATCGGCGATATCCCTGATCGTATACCTGCCCCTGCCATTGACGGTAAGATACACCGGTGAACCGACAGATACATTTTCAAGGACGCTGTTATAATTACGCAGATCGGAAACCGGACTGATGACTGTCATATCATGTACCTCCGCTAAAGCTTGAATTCCTGGATTCACTTGCTCAGGACGATATTATCATATCACAGAAAAAAAGTTTAAGCAATATTTTACGATTAATACATCTTAATTTGTTGTTTTATTTTATAACTGTGATCGAACTCGATCCGCAAAAACCGTATACGAATAGCGCCGTCATCCGGCGCTTTGTATGACGATTGCAGACTAAAAAGCCGATTTATTGGATAGTTTGGAAAATCCAATATGGTGTACTTTTCTGGATTTTAGTAATTAAACAGAATCAAATGCATTGTAACATGAAACTTTGTATTAATCAACGTTTTTTTACCTTTTTGCCTGTTGAAATCGTTGTCTTAAAAAGTACACCTTTTGATTAACTATTATTAACAAGGAGTTGTCT
>JBGUIY010000093.1:0-4856 GCA_045113475.1 Christensenellales bacterium
AAAATACAGGATGGCATCCATGGGTTGAGCCTCGATCATAAATCAATGTGTCCAGGAAACTGGGTACATATCAGTCCCCAGTGTCCACTTTTTCATCGCTTCCACTGCAGTAACGTACAACCTCCATCACGCCCGGCGGAATGTGACAGTGGGACAGACCAAGCGTCACGGTCAACGACTGTGACACTTAGTCTGTCCCATCTGTCACGTTCCTTTTCAACGCCTCCACCGCCGTAACGCCCAACACCCACTATGCAATGCGGGAAGTTGACACGAGGGACGGGGTTAATGTCATGCGAAGTTTGACCTTAACCCCGTCCCTCTGTCATCTTCCCGTATCTACACCTAAACTAATGATCAGTACACTAACTTTCACATTCGCCGGAGGCGAATAATTCATATCGTCGAAGACGATAATTCATATTGGGCCGTAAGCGGCCCAATAATTCACATTGCCGAAGGCAATAATTCATTGTTCCCATTGCCGAAGGCAATAATTCATTTACTTTCCCACTTCCCCGTCTCCATATACCTGTCCGCCCGCTTGTGCGCCGCGTCCACGATCCCGTTGTCGAATCCCATCAGCTTCAGCAGCCGGATCGCGTTCCGGGTCACCGCCGCGCCGGGCTTGATCTGGTAGTCAAACACGATATCCGAATCCGTCACATGCTCCTCAAAGTGGGCCTTCTCGTACCCGTCTCCCGCCAGGCCGCACAGCTCCACGTCATGCGTGGCGATCATGCTGAGGATTCCCCGCTCGTTCAGCGCCTTCAGCACCTCCACCGAAGCGGCGATCCGCTCCACCGTGTTGGTGCCCCGCAGCACCTCGTCAATGGCGCACAGCACAAACTCCTTCCCTTCTCCGCTCCTGTCCTCCAGGATCCGCTTCAGGGACTTCAGTTCCTTGATATAGTAGCTTTCCCCGGACAGCAGGTCATCCGCCAGCGCCATGGAGGTATAGATCCGGAAGGGGCTGCCGCTGTAGGAGGCACTGGTAGCCGTGCAGATCGTCTGCCCCAGCAGCGCGTTCAGGATTACCGCCTTCAGGTAGGTGGACTTGCCGGAGGCGTTGGATCCGGTAATCAGCATGGACCGGTCCAGTTCCACCGGGTTCGGAACCGCGTTCTCCAGCAGGGGATGCACTGTTCCCTCGGCGTGGATGTAGGGCTTCTCCGCCTCATAATCGATTTCAGGGATACACACGGTCTTCAGTCCCTGCCGGTAGGAGGCGATGGCAATCGCCGCGTCCACTCCGCCGACGGCCTCCTGGATAGCCCGGAAGTTGTCATGGTATTTTGCCAGCCGGTGCCGGACGACCTCATAATAAATCAGGTCCAGCATAAAAAACGAAAGCAGGTAATCCAGCTCGGTTTTCATCATCGGATCCGTGACCACCGCGCCGCCCCGCACCACAAAATGCAGGGGCTTCATCTCTTCATAGGCGCCCTGCAGGTGCCGGTCCAGCTCCGGATCCTTCAGCTTCTTCATCCGGTTCAACCCCACCGCCAGCAGGATGCAGTAGTTCACCGCGCGGATATCGTTCTCGCAGTCCTTGCTGCGTTTCAGGTGCACAAAGGTGTTCAGCGACATGGACAATAGCGGCATCCAGAGCACGTTGAAACCGAACAGGATGACGCATACCACGGAAACCGGCATGTACAGCAGCATCAGCAGGTAGATAATCAGCCACTTTTTGGACGGGTTCTGGGGCCGGAGGATATGGCCCAGGAATACCGACCGGTAAATGCCGATCCGGGACAGGATCACCTGCAGGTTCAGCCGCTTCTCCGGCTCCTGCTCCATCATCCGGATCAGGCTGCTCTGTTTTTCATACTGCTCCCGGTTCATAGGCCGCCGCAGCATGTAATACAGCTGCCGTTCCCCCGCGGTGGAGCAGCAGCAGTTGATCCGCTTGTACACCGCGTCCATGTTCAGGTCGTTCCAGGTGATATCGTCCACGTAGAACGGATCCCGGCCGTCCTTCCGGCAGTCCTCGTAGAAAGTGCTGATCCAGTTCATATCGCCGTCGTAGTATTCTCCCTGTGGCCGCTTCCCGTAGGCGTTCCGGAGTCTTTTTCTCAGTTTTCGGTAAAAGAACATGTATTGTCACCTCACACAATATCAATACGATCCGGACGGCTTCCCCGTTCCGGAGCGCAACGCATTTCTTCAGGGTAATCATACCCTTGTATCCCGGATGCAAAAAGGGCTGATTCTGCAAAATAGGAAAGGCTATTCCTCCGCTTGTTTTCCCCTCCCCGCGCATGATACAATAACCTCGCAAACAGCAAAAAGTGAGGAACCCCGAATGATTCGCAAATACACCTTTGGTACTCCCCTGCCCACGGACGCCGTTGTCCGTTCCGTTCCGGCGGAGCAGGGCTCTCTGCCTTATTTCACCCTGTCCAAAGGGGAGGACGGCAGCCTGACCTTCTCCCTCATCCTGAGTCCGGAGGAAGTGCTCTTCGGCCTGGGCCAGGGCGTCCGCGGCATTGATAAGCGCGGCCACCGCTATGAAAGCTGGAACAGCGATGTTTTTAACCATACCGAGGAGCGGCCCAGCCTTTACGGCAGCCATAACTTCCTCGTCTTCTTCAGCCCGGAGCGGCTCTTCGGCGTCTACCTGGACGACCCGGGCAAAATCACCTGGGACCTGGGCTATACCGCCCGCGATCAGGCGGTGATCACCGTCGAGAGCGGCAGCCTGGACCTGTACCTCATCGAGGAGGATTCCCTTCCCGCCATTGCCCGGGCTTTCCGCGGCCTCACCGGCCGCAGCTATATCCCCCCGCGCTGGGCCTTCGGCTATATCCAGAGCCGCTGGGGCTACGCCAGTGAGGAGGAGGTGCGCACCGTTGCCGATGAGCACCGGAAGCGCCATATCCCCCTGGACGCCGTCTGCCTGGACATTGACTACATGGTGGACTTCAAAAACTTCACCTGGAACCCCAAGGCCTTCCCGGACCTGAAAAAGTTCCAGGCGGAAATGAAGGAAGACCATCTGCGCCTCGTGCCCATCATCGACGCGGGCATCAAGGTGGAGGAGGGCTACGCTCCCTACGATACCGGCAAGGCCGGGGACTGCTTCTGCAAAAAAGAGGACGGCAGCGATTTTGTCGCCGCCGTCTGGCCGGGCCGCTGCTGCTTCCCGGATTTCCTGCGGGAGGATGTGCGCCGCTGGTTCGGCGATCTGTACCTGCCCCTGCTGGAGGCCGGCATTGAAGGTTTCTGGAACGATATGAACGAGCCGGCCCTCTTCTATTCCGACGAGGGTCTGGCCGATGCTTTCGCCGCGGCGGATAAAATCCGTGCCGGCGGCGTGGACTATGAGTCCACCTGGTGGCTGAAGGATGTCTTCAACGGCATGGCCAACAGCATGGACGACTACCGTCGCTTCTACCACCTGGTAGACGGCAAACCCGTCCGTCACGACCGGGTGCATAACCTGTACGGTGCCGGCATGACCCGGGCCACGGCGGAAGGCTTCCGCCGCTTTGCCCCGGACCAGCGCCTGCTTCTCTTCTCCCGCAGCTCCTTCATCGGGGCCCACCGCAATGGCGGCATCTGGCAGGGAGACAACTTCTCCTGGTGGAGCCACCTGAAGATGGCCCTGCAGATGCTCCCGAACCTGAACCTCTGCGGCTTCCTCTTCACCGGCTGCGACCTGGGCGGCTTCGGCTGCAACGTGACCGAGGACCTGATGGAGCGTTTCCTGCAGCTGGGCGTCTTCACGCCCCTGATGCGCAACCATTCCGCCCTCCACACCCGGGAGCAGGAGATCTACCGCTTCAGTATCTGGGAAACCATGCGGGACACCGTTTCCGTGCGCTATGCCCTGCTGCCCTGCCTCTACAGTGAATTCATGAAGGCCGCCCTGCGGGATGAAATGCTCTTCCGCCCCCTGGCCTTTGATTATCCGGCCGACCACCGTGCGGTCCATACCCAAGATCAGCTGATGCTGGGCGGGGACTGCATGATCGCCCCCGTCTATGAACAGAACGCCGCCGGCCGGTATATCTACCTGCCGGAAGATATGCTGCTCATCCGCTTCCGCTCCGCGAAGGATTATGACCTGGTGCCGCTGGAAAAGGGCGATCACTGGATCGACCTGGCCCTGGGCGAGTTCCCCCTCTTCGTAAAGAAGAACCGCGCCGTCCCGCTCTGTGCCGGCGGGGAATCCTCCGAACTGCTGGACGATACCGCCTTCACCCTCCTGGGTCAGATCGATAAGGAAGGCGTCCTGGAGCTCTACCGCGACGACGGCCGGACCGTCAGCCCCGACCTGGAATCCGGCCTTACCCGGATCACCCTTGTTCCAGACAATTCCCTCACCCGCAAGGTGAAAGTTTAATTCATAATTCATAATTCACAATTATGAGTTGCTTTTTCCCAACCGGAACCCCACTGCCTCCACTTGTCATTTCGACCAAGGCCGAAGGCCGCGTGGGGAGCGAGCTGAATGTCAACGCAGTGCGCTGTCGGCACAGCCGAAATGAAGCGAACGAGTCAACCGAAACGAGCGGTGAGCGCGCTCCAAGCGTGAGAAGCGACGATTGAGGTTGCGGAGAAATCTCCTCCGAAGATCTAAACCAATCAGCAACAGGAACCCCACTGTCTCCACTTGTCATTTCGACTAAGGCCGAAGGCCGCGTGGAGAAATCTCCCCGCCCGCTCACGTTCGGGAACCCCATAGGAACCCCGCAGCGCACAGGCCAGTGTGTCATTCCGACCGGAACGTAGTGGAGTGGAGGAATCCCTTACTACGCCGTAGGGGAGCGAAGGAAGCGGTGACCCAGTGGGTCATTTGCCGAAGGCAAAAGCGACCTGAACGAGTCACACGAAACGAGCATCGAGTC